>DXBY01000060.1 GCA_019116305.1 Candidatus Ruania gallistercoris
CCCCCGCCCACTGCGTCCGGCTCCCTGCACATCGGGCACGTGTTCTCCTACACCCACACCGACTGCCTGGCCCGCTACCAGCGGATGCGCGGGCGGGAGGTGTTCTACCCGATGGGCTGGGACGACAACGGCCTGCCCACCGAGCGACGGGTGCAGAACTACTACGGCGTGCAGGTGGACACCTCGCTGCCGTTCGAGCCCGACTTCACCCCGCCGTACGCCGGGGACGTGCCGAAGAACCACCGGCCCACCCCGGTCTCCCGGCAGAACTTCGTGCAGCTGTGCCTGACGCTGGCGGCTGAGGACGAGAAGAGCTTCGAGCAGGTGTTCCGCTACCTGGGCCTGAGCGTGGACTGGGACCAGACCTACCAGACCATCAGCCCCACCTCCCAGCAGACCTCCCAGCGGGCGTTCCTGCGCCAGCTGGCCCGCGGTGAGGCCTACCAGATCGAGGCCCCCACCCTCTGGGACGTGACCTTCCAGACCGCCGTGGCCCAGGCGGAGCTGGAGGACCGGGAGCGGGACGGCTCCTACCATCGGATCTCCTTCCACGACGGCGACGAGTCGGTGTTCATCGAGACCACCCGCCCGGAGCTGCTGGCGGCCTGTGTGGCGCTGGTGGCGCACCCGGACGACGAGCGCTACCAGCCGCTGTTCGGCCGCGAGGTCACCTCCCCGGTGTTCGGTGTAGCAGTGCCGGTGCTCGCGCACCCGCTGGCCGACCCGGAGAAGGGGGCCGGGATCGCGATGATCTGCACCTTCGGTGACACCACCGACGTCACCTGGTGGCGCGAGCTGAACCTGCCCACCCGCACGATCCTCGGCCGCGACGGCCGGGTGCTGGCCGAACCACCGGCGGCGATCACCTCCGCCGACGGTCTGGCTGCCTACGAACAGCTGGTCGGGCTGACCGTGTTCTCCGCGCAGAAGAAGATGGTTGAGCTGCTCACTGCCTCCGGGGACCTGCACGGCGAACCGCGCACGATCACCCACCCGGTGAAGTTCTACGAGCGCGGCGAGAAGCCGCTGGAGATCGTCTCCTCGCGGCAGTGGTACGCCCGCAACGGCGGCCGGGACGCGGACCTGCGGACCCAGCTGGTCAAGCGCGGGCAGGAGCTGACCTGGCACCCGGAGTTCATGCAGTCCCGGTACGAGAACTGGGTGGACGGCCTGACCGGGGACTGGCTGCTCTCCCGGCAGCGGTTCTTCGGCGTGCCGTTCCCGCTCTGGTACCGCCTGGACGAGGCAGGCGAAGTGGTCTACGACGAGCCGCTGGTGCCCACCGAGGACCGGCTGCCGGTGGACCCGTCCACCGACGTGCCCGAGGGGTACACCCAGGATCAGCGCGGCGAGCCCGGCGGGTTCGTCGGCGACCCGGACGTGCTGGACACCTGGGCGACCTCCTCGCTCACGCCGCAGCTGGCCGGCCGGTGGGAGCGGGACCCGGACTTCTTCTCCCGGGTGTTCCCCTACGACGTGCGGCCGCAGGCGCACGACATCATCCGCACCTGGCTGTTCTCCACCGTGGTGCGCGCGAACGCCGAGCACGACTCGCTGCCGTGGTGCCATGCCGCGATCTCCGGCTGGATACTGGACCCGGACCGGAAGAAGATGTCCAAGTCCAAGGGCAACGTGGTCACCCCGCTGGGGCTGCTGCAGCAGCACGGGTCGGACTCGGTGCGGTACTGGGCCGCCTCAGCGCGGCTGGGTGGGGACACCGCCTTCGACGAGGGGCAGATGAAGATCGGCCGCCGACTGGCGATCAAGCTGCTGAACGCGTCCAAGTTCGCGCTCTCCTTCGCCGGTGACGAGCAGGTGACGTTGCGCCCGGAGGCGGTCACCGAGCCGATCGACCGGGCTATCCTCGCCCGGCTCGCCACGGTGGTGGACACCGCGACCGCCGCCTACGAGGGCTACGACCACGCCCGCGCCCTGGAGGCCACCGAGTCCTTCTTCTGGACCTTCTGCGACGACTACCTGGAGCTGGTCAAGGACCGCGCCTACGGCAGCGAGCTGTTCTCCCCGGCGGCGACCGAGTCCGCGCGGGCGGCGCTGTGGCTGGCGCTGGACGTGCTGCTGCGCCTGCTCGCGCCGGTGCTGCCGTTCGCGACCGAGGAGGTCTGGACCTGGTGGCGGGAGGGGTCGGTGCACCGTGCCACCTGGCCCACCTCGCAGGTGCTGCGCACCGCTGCCGGCGACGGCGATCCCTCCTTGGTCTCGACCGCCGGGTCCGCGTTGGCTGCGCTGCGGAAGGTGAAGTCGGAAGCGAAGGTGTCCCAGCGCACCGAGTTCGCCTCGGCCGAGCTGGTGCTCGCTGCGGCCGACCATGCGGCGGTGGAGTCGGTGCTCGACGACCTGCGGGCCGCCGGCCGGGTGGCCGGGGAGCTGACCCTGGCGAGCGCGCCGGCGGATGCCGAGGGTGTGCAAGTGACGGGCGAACTGCTCCCGCCACCGCCGAAGAAAAAGTAGCGACGCCCTCCGCACGCCAGGGTGGTCTGGATGTCGAGATCTCGGGGATTTTCGACACCCAGGCCACCCTCGTGTGCTGGCTGAGCGCCCGGAGCAGCGATACTGGCCGGATGCGTGCAGTGCGATATCACGAGTACGGCGGACCCGAGGTGCTCCGGATCGAGAACACCGATTCCCCGGAGGCCGGACCTGGGCAGGTGCGGATCGCCGTCGGGGCGGCCTCGGTGAATCCGATGGACCTCAAGCTGCGCTCCGGGGCGATGGCCTCCGGGCCGTTGCAGCGGCCCCGCGGCACCGGGTTGGACGCCGCCGGTGTGGTGGACCAGCTCGGACCGGACGTGACCGGGGTACAGGTCGGGGACCGGGTGTTCGGCGCCGGCTCCGGAACGCTCGCGGAGCAGGCGGTGCTCAGCAGCTTCGCACCGGTGCCCGATGGGCTGAGCCTGACCCAGGCGGCGGCGCTGCCGACCGTGGCCGAGACCGCGGGGCGGGTGCTCGGCCTGCTGCCGGACGAGCCCGGGTCGGTGCTGGTGGTCGACGGTGCCTCCGGTGGGGTGGGCACGATCCTGGTGCAGCTAGCCGTCCGCCGCGGACTCCAGGTGGTCGGCACTGCTTCGGCCGGGAACCAGGACCTGCTTCGCCGGCTGGGTGCTACCCCCATCACGTACGGGCCGGGGCTGGCCGAGCGGGTGCGCGCGTTGGTCGGCCAGGTCGACGGCGCAGCGGACCTGGCCGGGAAAGGTTCTCCGGCCGAGCTGGTCGAGCTGGTCGGGGACGCCGGCCGGGTGGTCACCATCGCGGACTTCTCCGGCACCACCGGGGCCGTGGTCAGCAGCGGCTCCGAGGGGCGGTCCTGGGAGACGATGGCCGAGGTGGCTGACCTGGTGGCCGCCGGCGAGCTGGAGCTGGTGATGGACAGCGAGCTGGACTGGTCTCAGGCGAGCGAGGCGCACCGGCGCGCCGAGAGCGGACAGGCGACCGGGAAGATCGTGCTGACGATCGGCTGACCACTCCCGCACTCCCGGCGCCCTGCTGCCGTCCCATCTACGCGGGCCGGCCGGCCGCCCCGAGCAACGCAGCCGTATCCACCCGGGCTTCGCCGTCGTGCTATCCCGCCCGGCGCAGCCGCGGTGCCAAGTCGCGCTGGAAGAGTTCCAGGAACCGGCGCTGGTCGTGCCCGGGGGCATGGAAGACCAGGTGGTTGAAGCCAGCGCGCCGGTAGGCGAGCACCTGCTCCACGGCATCGTCCGGATCGGAGGCGACGATCCAGCGCTTCGCGATCTCCTCGATCGGCAGGGCGTCGGCGGCCCGCTCCATCTCCACCGGATCGTTGATGGAGTGCTTCTGCTCGGCCGAGAGGGAGAGCGGCGACCAGAACCGGCAGTTCTCCAACGCCAGGTCCGGGTCGGTCTCGTAGGAGATCTTGATCTCGATCATCCGATCGATCTGCTCGCCGTCCCGCTCGGCCTGGCCTGCGCCCTCGGCCACCGCGGGCAGCAGCTTCTCGGTGTACAGGTCCATCCCCTTGCCGGAGGTGCAGATGAACCCGTCCCCGGCACGTCCGGCGTACCGGGCCACCACCGGACCTCCGGCGGCGATGTAGACCGGCACGCCGCCTTCGGGCTGGTCGTAGATGCTGGCGTCGTGGGTGGAGTAGTACTCGCCCTCGAAGCTGACCCGCTCGCCGGCCCACAGCTCGCGCATCAGCCGCACTGCCTCACGCAGCCGGGCGAAGCGCTCCTTGAACGGTGGCCAGGTCTGCTCCCCGGCACCGGCGAACCCGGTGGCGATCTCGTTCAGCGCCTCTCCGGTGCCGACGCCGAGCATCACCCGCCCCGGGTAGAGCACACCGAGGGTGGCGAACGCCTGCGCGATCACCGCCGGGTTGTACCGGAACGTCGGCGTCATCACCGAGGTGCCGAGCCGGATCGTCGAGGTCCGCTCCCCCACGGCGGCGAGCCAGGCCAGCGAGAACGGCGCATGCCCGCCCGTGTGCCGCCAGGGCTGGAAGTGGTCCGAGATCGCCGCCGACTCCATCCCGTGCTCCTCCGCCGCTACCGCAAGCTCGACGAGCTCACGCGGGCCGAACTGTTCGGCGGATGCCTTGTAGCCGAGGGTCAGAGGAAGCATGCGGGCACTCTCCAAGGTCGCTGATCGTGGGGGTCCCCTCAATCTACGGCCCCGTTCCCCTTCCGGGCGACCTCCTCCCGGTAGCCATGCTCGACTTGGCCATGCTCGACCCCGGGCCGCCCGGTTGTGCCACGTTGTCCACAACCCCCCTCCCGCACCAGCCCAGGTATCGGCGATCGATGGTGGAGTGGACTCATGACGACCACAGCACTCCCGGAGCCCGCAGCGCACCCGCCGCTGCGCCGCGGGCCCAAGGACGGTTTGCTGCGCTCGCTTCGTGCCGCACGGGAAGCGACCACCGCATGGGAGGTCGAAGCGGCGCGTTTGGTGACGGACTGGGTGAGCGGACACCGGATCGCCGAGCACCTCACCGCCCCGAGCAGCCCCCTGGTCGAATCGGTGATCGAGCTCGACGAGGGCGTGGTCCGCCCGTCGCTGCCAGGGCTGCAGTCGCCGATGCGCCTTGCCGGGCCCGGTGCCCCGTTGGTGTGGGACCTGCCGTTCTGCGAGCTCGCGACCACCCTGTCGATGTCGCTGGACGCGGCACGTGGGTACGTAGGTGAGGTGACCGAGCTCTGCTTCCGGCTGCCGTCGCTGTGGGAGCGGGTCCGTAGTGGTGGGGTCCGATTGTGGCGGGCACGCGAGGTCGCCCGGAGCACCACCCGCCTTCCCGCCGACGGCGCCGCCTGGGTGGATGCCCAGCTCGCACCTGTGCTCGGGTCCTGTTCGGGTGCGCAGGTGCGGCGGGCGGTCTCCGCGGCGCTGCACCGGTTCGACCCCGAGGCGGCTGAGGCCGATCGCCGCACGGCTGCCGACGGGCAGCACTTCACCTTCCACTTCGACACCCTGGCCGATCCGCAGCGCCCTGGCTCCGACGGTGTGGTGCCCGTCGACGGACTGCTGGACACCGCCGATGCCCTGGACCTGGATGCGGCCGTGGCTGCCCGGGCTGCCTGGCTCCGCAGCTGTGGCTCGGCGGAGGGCATCGACGTGCGCCGGGCACGGGCGCTGGGCGAGATCGCTCGCCGGGACCAGACGCTGCCGTTCCCGACTGCCCCGGACTCCAGCGACAACGTCTCGCGCACCCAGGAGCCCGTCGCTGCGGCGGCGACCTCCAGCGGATCCTCAGGCGGTGAAGGGAGCAGCTCTGCCCAGCAGGAGGGCGACCAGCACGCCGCCACGCAGACGATGCCGACAGGAGCGCCCGGCGCGGAGCCCGGCCGACGGATGCAGCTGATCCTGCACCTGAATGCGGACCAATTGACCTCGATCGGTGCTCCCGGCGGACTCGGTCGCTGTGCAAACACCCGAACACCGGTCTCTGCGGAACAGATCCGCCGCTGGTGCGCGAACCCTGGAGCGCAGGTAACGGTGCTCCCGGTGATCGACCTGGCCGGGCACCACCCGGTGGAGAAGTACGAGGTACCCGCGCCGATGCGTACACAAGTGACGGAGCGGGACCCGCAGTGCGTCTTCCCGTCCGTGCACGCGAAGCTCGCGACGGGCCGATCTCGACCACATCGTGCCGTTCGACGAAGGTGGGCCCACGTGTGGGTGCAATCTGGCCCCGTTGTGCCGACGGCATCACCGCGCGAAGACCCATGCCGGCTGGTCCTACGTGATGGTCACGCCGGGCACCTACCTCTGGTCCGCACCCGCCGGCGAACGCTACCTGGTCGACGGTCGCGGGACGTTCCGAGTCCCCTCCGTCGGGGAAGTCTGTGCCCATGGCGGCGGGATGAGGCTCCTCCAGTCGCCATCGTGGACAGAGCCTTCATCCGCCGGCGCTGCAGCGAGTGCCCTGGAGAGGGCCAGCACCGAACCGGGTCCACCGGAGCCGGAGGGCGACCCGCCTCCGTTCTGACTCACGCGCCCCGGACCTCGCACGTCTCGCGTGCGGGGCCTGCGGCGTGTCCGGGTACGTCCGCCGGCGGGCCGCCGGCGCGTCACGTGCGGTCCGATGGGCTCGCACTCCCCCGCTGCTACCAACCTGATGGCCGGGTAGCCCTAGTCGGCGTCGACCCGCCCCGATCGCGCACTCGTGGTGGTGGCGATGTCCTCGTGGTGGCGGATCACCTCAGCGACGATGAAGCTGAGAAACTTCTCCGCGAACACCGGGTCCAGGCCGGCCTCCTCGGCCAGCACCCGCAGCCGGGCGATCTGGCGCTCCTCCCGCGCCGGATCTGACGGCGGTAGCCCTTCCTCGGCCTTCAACCGCCCCACCGACTGGGTGCACTTGAACCGCTCCGCGAGGAGGTGGATGAGCGCGGCGTCGATATTGTCGATGCTGCCCCGGATCCGGAGCAGCTCGGCGGGCACACCGCGATCGGTTCCCTCAGTCATGGGGAGATCCTAGGTGACGGCGCGCTGGGCCGGTGGCAGCCGCCCAGCCTGCGGACTGCTCCGACCCGGGCGACGCCTCCGGTCGCCTCGTACCCGCCGGCGCTAGACCCGTCCGCTGTCTGCGCTCCCGGCGAGAGCATGCCCACCCGGGGTCGCGGAGTCGTGCCAGCGCAGCAACGCCCCCACCCCGTCCGACACCGCATCCAGCTCCTCCGCGATGGTGATTCCGGCGCCCTGGTCCAGGACCGCACGGCCGATGGCGAGGTCGGCACGTACCTCCCAGGGATCCTGCACCCCGAGGCTGTGCAGGTCTTCGGCGGACCGGGCCAGCTCCAGCGCCCCGGGGCCGATCCACAACGACCGCTTCGCCAGGCGGCTCGGCGGACCGGCCACGTCCGGGGCGAGCAGCAGGTCGGCCACCTGCCCCTTGCGCAGCACGTCCAGCACCGCGTCGGCACCGGACACCGCTGCCCCGTCCCGGCCCATCTCCTGGCGGAACTTCGCCACCGTCTCGGCCCGGCGGCGTTCCCGTAGCTGGGTCTGTGCCGCAGCGACCTGCTCCTGCAGCGCGCGGGTGTTCACACCCGCAGCACGCCCCCCGCCGGAGATCTCCACCACCTTCTCGTCCGTCGGCCGGCCGAGCTGCTCGCGCACCAGCGCCACGGCGCGCAGGTCCCCGGTCAGCAGCACCAGCTCCGGACGGCGCTCGGTGTAGATCCGCTCCAGCTCGGTGGCGACCGCCTCCGCGTTGCGCTCCCAGGAGTCCTCGGCCCGGTTGTCGATCCGCTTGTGCCCCAGCGGGCCCAGGTTCGGCTTGGTCAGGGCGTCGTGCGCACCCTCCACCGTGCCGGCCGTCTCCACCTCACCGGTCAGCCCAGCCGGGGCGTCGTAGAGCGCGAAGTCCGCACCGGCACGGTCCACGTTCACCAGCAGGTACCGCACGGTCGCATCGGCCGCACGGGCGAGTGCGAACGCGTGCGGCCGATCGCTGACCACGGCCCGATCCACACCGGGCGGCTCCGGCAGCAGCCGGTCCAGGACCACCTGGCCACCGGCAGCCACGAGCACACGACCGAACTCGCCACGCACGTGCACCGGGACTCCCAACGCCTCGGTGACGGCCTCGCAGTCCGCAGCCGGGACGTCGTCAACCCCCTCGGGCGACAGCGTGCGACGCAGGTCCGACCACCGATGCAGCACAGTGGCATCTCGGGAGTCCGGACCCGAAGTCGCATCGATGATCACGGTCAGCACCGGCGCCTCCGCCGGCAGATCAGGTACGGCAATGTGCACGGCAGACCATCGCTTCCAACTCGGGTGCTTGGTCTCCCCCAGCCTGCTACAGCAGGCGGCCCTCCGCTACCCGATCAGGCGCTCTTCTCCCGCGGGGTGCGCTTGTTGCGGGATGCTTCACGGGGAACCAGCGTCGGGTTCACGTTCTCCAGCACCACTTCACGCGTGATCACCACCCGGGCGATGTCCTCGCGGCTGGGTACGTCGAACATCACCGGCTGGAGCACCTCCTCCATGATGGCCCGCAGACCACGGGCGCCGGTGCCACGCAGGATCGCCTGGTCGGCCACCGCCTCCACAGCGTCCTCGGTGAACTCCAGCTCCACGCCGTCGATCTCGAACATCCGCTCGTACTGCTTGATCAGCGCATTCTTCGGCTCGGTCAGGATCCGGACCAGCGCCGGTCCATCCAGCGGCGAGACGGTGGTGAGCACGGGCAAGCGACCGATGAACTCCGGGATCAGACCGAACTTCAGCAGGTCCTCCGGCATCACGTCCTCGATCACCTCGGCCTGCTCGGCCTCCTTCAGCGGAGCCCCGAAGCCGATACCACGGCGGCCGGACCGGGAGGAGATGATCTCGTCCAGCCCGGCGAACGCACCGGCCACGATGAACAGCACGTTCGTCGTGTCGATCGTGATGAACTCCTGGTGCGGGTGCTTGCGTCCACCCTGCGGCGGCACCGAGGCCTGCGTCCCCTCGAGGATCTTCAGCAGCGCCTGCTGCACGCCCTCCCCGGAGACATCCCGAGTGATCGAGGGGTTCTCGCTCTTCCGCGCGATCTTGTCGATCTCGTCGATGTAGATGATCCCGGTCTCGGCCTTCTTCACGTCGAAGTCCGCGGCCTGGATGAGCTTGAGCAGGATGTTCTCCACGTCCTCGCCCACGTAGCCCGCCTCAGTGAGCGCAGTGGCGTCGGCGATCGCGAACGGGACGTTCAGCATCCGGGCGAGGGTCTGCGCCAGGTAGGTCTTCCCGCAACCGGTCGGGCCGATCAGCAGGATGTTCGACTTCGCCAGCTCCACATCGGCGTCCTCGCCCGTGGTGGAGGCTGCGGCCGGACCTGCCTGGACTCGCTTGTAGTGGTTGTAGACGGCGACTGCCAGCGACTTCTTCGCCGGGTCCTGGCCGATGATGTACTCCTCGAGGAACTCGAAGATCTCCCGCGGCTTGGGCAGGTCCACCAGTCCGAGCTCGTTCGCTTCGGCGAGCTCCTCCTCGATGATCTCGTTACACAGGTCGATGCACTCGTCGCAGATGTACACACCGGGTCCTGCGATGAGCTTGACGACCTGCTTCTGGCTCTTGCCACAGAACGAGCACTTGAGCAGATCGGCGCCTTCACCCACTCGGGCCATCTCGTCTCACCTCTCTGCCGTCATGCTGGGACAACGTGGCCGTCTGGTCATTCTGCGTCATCCGTGCGGCGGCGACCACTGGAATACGTTCGGGATCACGTGCCGGTGCGTCGGACGCACCGCCATCAACGATACGTCGCCGGCGAGGGGGATATCGACCCGCGGAGGGCGTGTCGTACTTCCACCTACCGATGCACGCAGGGGTGGCCCGCAGCAGCGGACCACCCCTGGTGCGGACAAGCTCAGGAGCCCTTCGGCAGCTCCGCGGGCGTCTTCCGACTTTCCAGCACCTGGTCCACCAGGCCGTAGTCCTTGGCCTGCTCGGCGGAGAGGATCTTGTCCCGCTCGATGTCCTGGCGGACCTGCTCCAGCTTGGTCGAGCTGTGCCGCGCGATCGTGGTCTCCAACCACTCCCGCATCCGCATCACCTCGTTGGCGTGGATCTCGATGTCCGAGGCCTGCGCGTAGCCGCCTTCGAGGGCCGGCTGGTGGATCAGCACCCGGGCGTTCGGCAGCGCGAGCCGCTTGCCCGGCGTACCGGCGGCGAGCAGCACCGCCGCAGCGGAGGCGGCCTGGCCGAGGCAGACCGTTTGGATCTGCGGCCGGATGTACTGCATGGTGTCGTAGATCGCGGTCATCGCCGTGAAGGACCCACCCGGGGAGTTGATGTAGAGGGTGATGTCCTGGTCCGGGTCCTGGCTCTCCAGCACCAGCAGCTGGGCCATGATGTCGTCGGCGGAGGCATCGTCCACCTGCACGCCGAGGAAGATGATCCGATCCTCGAACAGCTTGGTGTACGGGTCCTGGCGTTTGAATCCATAGGGCGTGCGCTCCTCGAACTGCGGCAGCACGTATCGTGCCGACGGGGCGCTACCTGCCCGGCCGCCGAAAGCCTGGGGGGAAAAGTTCACGATTCTTGCTCCTCTTCGGTTCGCGGCGGTCAGGACTTCTGGGTGCCGCCACCGCCGGCCACAGCGGTCGCTTCGGTCACCACGTGGTCGATGAAGCCGTACTCCAGTGCCTGGTCCGCGGTGAACCACCGGTCCCGGTCGGCGTCACGGTTGATCTCCTCCACGCTGCGGCCGGTCTGCTCAGCGGTCAGCTCGGCCATCTGCTTCTTCATGTGCAGGATGAGTTCGGCGTTGATCTTGATGTCGGAGGCGGTGCCGCCGATGCCGCCGGAGGGCTGGTGCATCATCACCCGCGCGTGCGGGGTGGCGTACCGCTTCCCCTTGGCGCCGGAGGCGAGCAGGAACTGCCCCATGGACGCGGCCATGCCCATCGCCACCGTGGCCACATCGGGTGCCACGTACTGCATCGTGTCGTAGATCGCCATCCCGGCGGTCACCGACCCGCCCGGGGAGTTGATGTACAGCCAGATGTCCCGGTCCGGGTCCTCGGCTGCCAGCAGCAGCATCTGCGCGCAGATCTGGTTCGCGTTCTCGTCGCGGACCTCCGAGCCCAGCCAGATGATGCGCTCCTTGAGCAGCCGGTTGTAGATGTGGTCGCCCAGAGCGAACCCTTGGGTGTCGCCGGCGGCGGCCTGCGGAAACTCACTCACGTGTGTGCTCCTGATCGTCGGGTAGAGACTTGGTGGGTCCTGCGCATGACACTAACGTCGCATCCGGGCCAGATCTGCCCGGCTCCGGCTGGTTTCGCTGACGGCGCAGCCCACCTCATGCTGTTCAGCCGCTGACGGCGACTCACGCGGGCAGTTCCCCGCTCACCTGGCCTCCGCACGGCCACCGGGAGGACGAGCGCCCCCACCTCACCACGGTGAGGTGGGGGCGTCCAGTCGCGGTGCGTCGTCGCCGGTTCGCGCAGGAGCGACGCGGGCCGGTCAGGCCTTGGTGGCGTCCTCGGCGCTGTCGGCGCTCGGGGCGGAATCAGCGCTGTCAGCGGACTCCGCGGACTCGCCGGACTCCGCGCTCTCGGCCGATTCGCCGGACTCGGCACTCTCGCCGCTGACGTCCTCGACCACCACGGACTCGGTGCCCGCCCCGGCGGCCGCGGCCTCCTGAGCGGCAGCGGCGGCGTCCTCCTCGTCGGAACCGATGTAGGCGCTGAGGTCCACCTCGTTCCCGGCACCGTCCACGACCTTCACCTGGCGCAGGGCGACCGCGAGCGCCTTGTTCCGGGTCAGCTCGGCCACGAACAGGGAGATCTGGCCGCTCTGGCTGACCTGCTGGATGAACTCGCTCGGCTCCTGCCCGTACTGCTGCGCCGTGCGCATCAGGAACTCGAGCAGCTCGTTCTGCTCGATGTTCACCGTCACCTGGTCGGCGAGCGCGTCCAGCAGCAACTGGCGCTGCAGGGTCTTGGTGGTCTCCTCGGTGACCTCGGCGCGGTGCTCGTCGTCCTCGAGGCGGTTCTCGTTCTCCAGGTGCTGGTGCACCTCGTTCTCGATCACGCCGGAGGGCAGCGGGAAGTCCGTGGCCTCCAGCAGGTGCTCGAGGAGCTGGTCGCGGGCGGCCACCGCCCGGTTGTTCTCCTTGGCGTCGGCCACCTGCGTGCGCAGGTCCTCCTCCAGCTCCGAGACGGTGTCGAACTCGGAGGCGGTCTGGGCGAACTCGTCGTCCACCTCCGGCAGCTCCTGCTCCTTGATCGCGGTCGGGGTGACCGTGACCTCGGCCTCCTCACCGGCCCGGTCCCCACCGGCCAGCGGTGCCGTGAAGGTGGTGGTCTCGTTCGCGGTCAGCCCGGTGAGCGCCTCGTCCAGGCCGTCCAACATGTTCCCGGACCCGATCTGGTAGGAGACGCCGGAGACCGAGTCGATCTCCTCCTCACCGATGGTGGCCCGCAGGTCCAGGGTGACGAAGTCGCCGTCGGCGGCGGCGCGCTCCACACCCACCAAGGTGGCGTAGCGCTCCCGCAGGGAGGTGAGCCGTTCCTGGACGTCGTCCTCGGTGACCTCCACATCCTCCAGCGTGAGGGTGATCTCCTCGAGCGCTGGCAGGGTGAAGTCCGGGCGGACGTCCATCTCCGCGGTGAACACCAGGTCCGGGGCGTCCTCGGTGAGCCCGGGCACCGCGGTGACCTCGATGCTCGGCTGGCCCAGCGGGCGCAGCTCGGTCTCGCTGATCGCCTGGCGGTACAGCTCCGGCAGCGCGTCGTTGACCGCGTGCTCCATCACCGCAGGCTTACCGACCCGCTGGTCGATGATCCGGGGCGGCACCTTGCCCTTGCGGAAGCCCGGGACGTTGATCTGCTCGGCGATGTGGGAGTACGCGTGGTCCACGCTCGGCTGCAGTTCGTCCAGAGGCACCTCAACGGTCAGCTTCGCCCGGGTGGGCTCGAGGTTCTCGACGGCGCTCTTCACTACGTGCACTCCACTCGTGGGTCGGCGGGCCGGGCGGGGGCGAGGCCCTGATCGTCTGAATGTGTCCGCGGGCATGCAGGAGGGCATGCAGAAGCGAACAGCGGCCTCTATCGTACCTGCCACGGTGGCCCGGCCCTGACACGGCAGGGAGCACCGCCCAACGACGCTGCGATCGAGCCGGGGGCGCAGGCTCCGCTATCCTCACTCCGGTCCAGCCGTAGCAGCCGAGGGGTCGCTGCTGCGGGAGTCCTGACCAGGGAGAACGATGCAGTTCCGATTCCGTCATGTGGTGCCTGCCGCCATCCTGCTCGCTGCTGCTGTGGGCTGCAGCAGCACCGGTACCGAGGATGCTTCGACCACGCCCGAGCCGGAGTACAGTCCGCTGGTCGAGGCACCGGAGACCGTGATCATCGCCCACCGTGGGTCTCCGCAGGAGGCTCCCGAGAACACCGTGCCCGCGTTCGAGGCTGCGGTCGAGGCCGGTGCCGACCTGGTCGAGGTGGACGTGCAGCTCTCCGCCGACGGTGTGCCGTTCCTGTTCCATGACGAGACTCCTGAGCGCACCACAGATGTCGCGGAGGTGTTCCCGGACCGGGTCGAGGATCCGATCACCTCGTTCACCTGGGAGGAGCTACAGCAGCTGGACGCGGGGGCATGGTTCTCGGCTGCCTTCGAAGGGACCGCGATCCCAGGCCTCGACGAGGTGGCCGAGACGGTCGGTCCGGACGTCGGCGTGGATATTGAGATGAAGTCGCCGGAGACCTCCCCAGGCCTGGCCGAGGCTGTCGCCGAAGCACTCGGCACCGAGGCGTGGAGTGATCTCGTGGACAATGATCTGGTGGTGGTCTCCTCGTTCGATACGGACGCCGCCCGCACGTTCCACGAGGCACTGCCCGAGGTCCCGGCTTGGCCGATCATCGGGGAGATCCCGGACCAGGCCTGGGTGGATGGCGTGACGGACTATGCCGCCGGGATCAAGGCCGACCACCGCTACCTCACTCCGGAGACCTACGCCTATGCCGAGGCCGCGGATCTGCCGGTCTGGGCGTGGACGGTGAACAACCTGAACGACCTGCCCGACCTGGTGGAGATGGGCGTGACCGCAGTCATCACCGATGATCCGTGGTACGTGGGCCGGGCGCTCGGTCGCTGACTACTGGCGGGACGCTCCCCTGGCTGACCCGGAACCTCTCCCCTGGCCGGGTCGAAAAATTGGAGCGGGTGACGGGAATCGAACCCGCACCATCTGCTTGGAAGGCAGAGGCTCTACCATTGAGCTACACCCGCGGGCGGGGACCAGCCTACCGGGTCCGAGCGGGTGGGTGCGCCGCTGGCTCCTAGCGCCGCGCTGGTCACCGGAGCCGGTCGACACGCTCTAGACTCGGTCTCGGTGCCCGCCGCTCGATCCGTTGCGGCCGGGCCCGCGGGATGTGGCGCAGGTTGGTAGCGCGTCCGCTTTGGGAGCGGAAGGTCGCAGGTTCAAATCCTGTCATCCCGACTTTGAGGTGTGTGGGCCGCCCGAGGAACGAGGGTGGGCCCACACACCTCACTTGTGTGTTGCCAGGATTTGGGAGGAGCGAAGCGACGGCTCCTGTCATCCCGACCACCTCCTCCTCTGCTCTCGGCAGCAGCCCGCTGCTCTGGGCAGCGCCGCCGGGACTGCCACGGCTACCCGCGGCCACAGTGGGGGCATGAGCGATGAGAACCCCACCCCGCCGCGGTTCGGCGAACGTGCCCGGGCTGAGCTGTATCACCAGCGTGTGCTCGTCCTGGACGGTCCGCTGGACGACGACAACGGCATGCTGCTGCTGAGCCAACTCATCTCGCTGGCCGCAGAGGATGCCCGTGCCGAGATCTCCCTGTGGATCCACTCCCCGGGCGGCTCGGTGCCGTCGATGCTGGCGATCCGGGACGTGATGCGCACGATCGAACCGGATGTGGCCACCCTCGCCCTGGGCACCGCCTACAGCGCCGGCCAGTTCCTGCTCTCCGCCGGCACGCCGGGAAAACGCCGCGCACTCCCGCACTCCAGCATCCTCATGCATCAGGGCTCGGCCGGGTTCGCCGGCACCGCTGTGGATGTGGAGACCCAGGCGGACGAGCTCCGCCACACCCGGGACACCGTGCTCGGGCTGATCGCCGAGGACACCGGCCAGGATCCGGACACGGTGTTCAGCGACTCCCTGCACGACCGCTGGTTCACCGCCGAGCAGGCTCTCGCCTACGGCTTCATCGACGAGATCGTCGACTCCTTCCGCACCCTGGCACCGTCCCGCCCGCGATCGGCGGGGATCGGCGCTGCGTTGCCCGTCTCCGCAGGAGGTCCGCGATGAGCACCTACACCGTTCCGAACGTGATCGCCGCCCACCCGCGGGGCGAGCGGATCATGGATGTCTACTCCCACCTGCTCACTGACCGGATCGTCTACCTCGGCACCCCGATCGATGCCGGGGTGGCGAATGTGCTGATCGCCCAGCTGCTGCACCTGGAGTCGGACAACCCCGATGCGGACATCCAGCTCTACATCAACTGCGAGGGCGGCGACCCGAGTGCGATGCTCGCCGTCGTGGACACGATGCGCTACGTCCGCCCGGACGTGGCCACCATCTGCGTCGGCCAGGCGGTCGCAGTGGGCGCCGTGCTGCTCGCCGCCGGCACTCCGGGAAAGCGAGCGTCACTGCCGCACGCCCGGATGGTGCTGCACCAGCCGGTCGGCCGCGGTCAGGGCGCCATCCCGGACCTGATCGTGCAGGCCGACGAGCTCGTCCGGGTGCGCTCGGACATCGAGGAGATCCTTGCGGCGGCGACCGGGCATCCCGCCGCCACGCTGCGTGCCGATACCGACCGGGATCGAGTGCTGACCGCCGCGGCCGCTGTCGAATACGGCCTGATCGACACGGTGCTCAGCGAGCGGGAGCGGATCACCAGCTGAGTCCCCGGGTCGTCCGGTCAAGCGTGCGTCAGAGCGATTCTGACCGGACGACCCAGAAGTGGGGTGGGGCGGGTCAGGCGGCGAGTGCGAAGCCCTGACCCGAGGGCCGGGTGACATTCGCAGGCACCTGGCGCTGCGCCGTCGCCCGCTGCCCGTTCAGCTCCCGAGCCACCGCGACGGTCAGGTCCAGCAGAGTGACCTCGAGCGCACCGGCCACCGCCGCGATCATCTCGCTGGACGGCTCCTTGATGCCGCGTTCGATCTCGGACAGGTACTGCGGCGAGATCCCGGCGCGCTCCGCCGTCTCGGTGAGGGTCTGCCCGCGCTCGGTGCGCTCCCGGCGCAGCCGCCGCCCGAGCAGATGGCGCCAGAGCGGTTCGCGTGCGGTGCGGCCCGGTCGCGGCGCTTCGGGCGAGGTGGGCACGGCGTGGAGTCGTCGGTTACGCATAGTTGATGCTAGAACCGCACCCCCGGGTCGACGGCGGTCTTCCGCTCAGAGCAGAGACGACCACCTCTGCGCATGCGGCAGCAGGCATAAAGACACCGGCCGCCCCCGCTGTCGCGGGAACGGCCGGTGGATGAGTCTGGTCTCGCTCAGTCCTCGACGTCGACCAGGCCGCGCTCGACGGCGCGAGCCAGGCGCCGCGGCACCTTGACCTCACGCCCACCGGAGCGGACCGGGACGAGGTCCGTGGGCTGCGCCTTCCACTGCGAACGGCGCGAGCGGGTGTTGCTGCGCGACATCTTGCGCTTGGGAACTGCCATGGGCCCTACCTCCCCTTCTGTCGTGGTGTGTCCACCGGCACGCAGACGTGCACGGTGTGGAAATGGTCACCGCCGGGGATCGGGTCCCGGCGGGTCGGCTCAGGCCTTGGCGCCCGCCTTGGCGTACCGCTGGCGGAACTTCTCCACGCGGCCGGCGGTGTCCAGGATCTTCTGCTTACCGGTGTAGAACGGGTGCGAGGCCGAGGAGATGTCCACGTCCACGACCGGGTAGGTGTTCCCGTCCTCCCACTCCACCGTCGTCTCCGAGGTGAGGGTGGACCGGGTCAGAATGGAAAAGTTCGCGGAGATGTCCCGGAACACGACCGGCCGGTACTCCGGGTGAATGTCCTTCTTCATGTCTGCTTCCTACCTAGTTCGACTGCGCGATTGCGGCGTCAGGAGTGGGGCTGGCGGCGCCCGAACTTCTCCTCCGCCCTGGCAGCGCACGCTGGGCGCGCCAGAGATCAGTCACGAAGCGCCCGGACGATGATACCCACAAGTCGGGCCGAACACCTAGCCGCGCCGCGTGCATCCGCCCTGGTCGGGCGCGGATGTGACGTATCGCTCACCCTGAGTAGGGTTGTGCTGCGTGGGCCGGCTCGGTCCCCGCCCCTCGATCGACGTGAGGTGTTCGCCGCAGTGGTTCACGCTCCAGTCCCCCACCGGAGCCGCACCGTCCTCCTGGGCATCGTGCTCCCGGCGGCGTTCCTGGTCGGGGCGTTGCTGCTCGTGCTGGTCTGGCGCGACCGGCTACCGGCGGAGGTGGCGGTGCACTGGGGACCGACCGGGGTCGACCGCACCGGCACACTGGCCGAGCTGGTCGCGGTGCCGATGGTGCTCGGCGCCGCAGGCTGGCTGATCGTGAGCATCCTGTGCCTGACCACCGCGCGGATCGAACTGATGCGGCGGCTGCTGGTCGGAGTGGGCAGCGGTCTGGGTGCCCTGTTCGCTGGTATCACGCTCAGCAGCGTCGCGGTCCAGCTGGACATCACCGATGCGAGCACAGCTACCGATCCCACCATCGGCGTGGTTGTCACCATGGCAGTCGCGATCGCGGTCGGCGGCTTCGCCGCAACTCTGGCCGGAAACGACCCGCCGCTACCGAGCCCTGTCCTGGTACCGGCCGACGCCCCGCGCTCCGATCTGCCGGGGTCTGCGTACTGGGCCGGGGAGGCGCGCACCAGACACGTCTGGCCGATCTGGCTCATGACAGCGGTGCTGGTCGGCGCCGGGGTGTGGTTCGGCAACGCCACCCATCAATGGTGGGCGGTCGTGCCCTTCGTGCTGGTGGGCGCCCTGCCGCTGCACCTGCTGCGCTGGCGGGTGCGCATCGACCATCGCGGCCTGACCGTGGCCGGGCAGCCGGGCTGGCCCCGCCAGCGCATCCCGGCCAACGAGGTGGTCCGAGCCGACGTCATCGAGGTGCAGCCGTTCCGGGAGTTCGGCGGCTGGGGACTTCGCATCGCCGGCGACGGTCGCACCGGTGTGGTCACCCGCGCCGGTGCTGCGATCCAGGTGCAGCGCTCCGGCGATCGCGTGTTCGTGGTGACGATCGACGGCGCCGCCGAGGCGGCCGCGCTGCTGAACACCATCGCCGACCGCAGCCGGCGCCACACTGTTCCCGGAGATCAGTGAGACGATAGGATACGAATCACTCGCACCTTCAACCAATCGGAGGATCGGAGGATCGGATGTCGCTCTTGCGGCTGACCGTGATCGCGGGCTCTGGCGCCTGCTGTCCGTAGAGCGCGGGCGCCTGTGAGCCCCCGCGCTCGCCCCACAGGCAGGGAGATGCGACCGCTCCCGCCTGAGCTCTTCACCCTGGAGAGCCAGCACAGCTCCGGAACAGTACTCCACGACCACTCACAGCAAAGGAACGCATCCCATGGCACGCATCTACGACGACGCCACCGCCCTGATCGGTAACACCCCCCTGGTACGGATCAACTCCCTCACCGAGGGGGCGGGCGCCACTGTGCTCGCCAAGCTCGAGTTCTACAACCCCGCCAACAGCGTCAAGGACCGGATCGGGGTGGCGATCATCGACGCTGCCGAGGCCTCCGGGGACCTGCCCGCCGGCGGCACCATCGTCGAGGCCACCAGCGGCAACACCGGGATCGCCCTGGCGTTCGTGGGCGCCGCGCGCGGGTACGACGTGGTGCTGGCGATGCCGGAGACCATGTCCAACGAGCGCAAGATGCTGCTGCGCGCCTACGGTACCGAGCTGGTGCTCACCCCCGGTTCCGGCGGGATGAAGGGCGCCGTGGAGAAGGCGGAGCAGATCGCCGCCGAACGGCCCGGCGCGATCCTGGCCCGGCAGTTCGCGAACGAGGCGAACGCGGAGATCCACCGCCGCACCACCGCCGAGGAGATCTGGAACGACACCGACGGCAACGTCGACATCGTGGTCTCCGGTATCGGCACCGGCGGCACCATCACCGGTGTGGGCCAGGTGCTCAAGGCGCGCAAGCCGGAGGTGCAGATCATCGCTGTGGAACCGGCCGACTCGCCGATCCTCTCCGGCGGCCAGCCCGGGCCGCACAAGATCCAGGGCCTGGGGGCCAACTTCGTGCCCGAGGTGCTGGACACCAGTGTCTACGACGAGGTGATCACCGTGGCCACCGATGACGCGCTCGACTACTCCCGCCGCTCCGCCAAGGAGGAGGGACTGCTGGTGGGCATCTCCTCCGGTGCGGCGTTGAAGGCCGCGATCGAGGTGGCCAAGCGGCCGGAGAACGCCGGGAAGACCATCGTGACGGTGATCCCGGACTTCGGGGAGCGCTACCTGTCCACGGTGCTGTTCGCCGACCTGGCTGAGTGAGACCGAGGAGAACGTGTCGCCCCACCTGCCGCTGCGCGACCTGATCGCGGAAGACCTCGCCACGGCGCGCCGGCGTGACCCGGCCGCTCGCTCCGCCGTCGAGGTAGCGCTGACCTATTCCGGGGTGCACGCCCTGTGGCTGTACCGGCTGGCGCACCGGATGTGGCGCACCCAGGTGCTCCGGCTACCGGCCCGGGTGCTGTCCCAGCTGGCGCGCGCCCTCACCGGGGTGGAGATCCACCCCGGTGCGGTGCTCGGCCGGCGGTTCTTCATCGATCACGGGATGGGCGTGGTGATCGGGGAAACCGCAGTGGTGGGTGACGATGTGCTGATGTTCCACACCTCCACTCTCGGCGGCCGCTCGATGAGCAAGGGCAAGCGGCACCCCACGCTCGGTGACCGGGTGGTGATCGGGGCCGGGGCCAAGGTGCTCGGCCCGATCACGATCGGCTCCGACGTGCAGGTGGGGGCGAATGCCGTGGTGGTCAAGGACGTGCCCGACGGCGCTGTGGTGGTGGGGGTGCCGGGGCGGCCCCGGCACGTCTCGGCTCGGTCCGAGGACGATCTGATCGACCCCGCGATCTACATCTGAGCCCGGTCAGTCCTCCCCCGGTTCCCAGCCGGCCCGCCGCAGGTCCACCCGCGGCGGATCGGTCCGGGTGAGTGGAGTCTGCTCCTCGCGCCAGTGCGGCAGTGCCCGGTCGCGTTTGTCCCCCGGCAGGTCACCGCGAGCATTGACCAGCCGCCACCACGGGGTGTCGCCGCCGTAGCGGCTCATCACCATCCCGACCACCCGTGGACCGCCCCGGCCGGTCTCCGCCCGGATGGTCTCCGCGATCACGCCATAGGTGCTCGCCCGACCAGGTGGGATCGCACACACCAGGTCCAGCACCGCCTCCACATAGTCCTCGGCCACCTCGCGCACCTGCCTATGATCGCTGATGAGATGAGCGAGACACCCGTACCGGCCGAGCCGTACATCTGCCCGCACTGCGAGGCCACCCACGAACACGACCATGTGGACGAGCGCGCCGTGGTGGGCCACTACCGCACCCGGCTCGCCGTGGTCTGCGGAGTGCGGGCGCTGCTGGTCCTGCTCGCCGTGGCCGGTGTGCTGCTCTGGCTGCCGCCGACGGCGGGTCTCACCCTGGTCGGAGCCGGTGTGCTGGCGTGGGTGCTCGCCACGGCCGCCGGCCTGCTCGTGGCGTCGGTGGACCTGGCACGGCGCGGCGGTGACGCCCAGCAGGCTGCCTCAGAGCGACGTTTGGTGACCGTCTCGGTGCTCACCGGGGCGGCACTGACCCCGGTGCTGGCGCTGCTGGTGGCCCTGGTCGGACGGGCCTGGGCCGACGAGGGTGCCGTGACAGTGCTGTCGGTCTCCGCCGCTGCAGCCACCGGCTGGCTCGCCGGCTCCGCCGGGGCGGAGGTGGTGCGGGCGCTGCGACTACGCAGCCTGCTGGTCGCCGATACCCGCGCCGGTGAGGTGGCGCGAGCCTCGGCGGTGCGGCACCGGGAGCACACCGGCGAGTGGCGCCAGCTGGGCACCGTGGTCGCGACGGCGCTCCTCGTCGGGCTCTGGGTGGCGCTGTGTCAGCTGATGCCGGTCGTGGCGGTGGTACTCGTCCCGCTGCACCTGGCGCTGGTGGCAGGCACCCGCCGCCTGGTCAACGACCAGTCTCGTACTCGCTGACCAGGTCGATGCGCCGCTGGTGGCGGGCGTCGCCGGAGAACGTCTCGGCCACGAACGCCGAGACGATCCGCACCGACTCCTCAGTGGTGTGCTGACGGGCACCGATCGCCACCACGTTGGCATCGTTGTGCTGCCGGCCGAGCTGCGCGGTCTCGGTGTTCCAGGCCAACGCCGCCCGCACCCCGGCGACCTTGTTCGCAGCGATCTGCTCACCGTTGCCGCTGCCGCCGATCACCACGCCGAGGGAACCCGGATCGGCGACCACGGCCTCCCCGGCCGCGAAGCACACCGGCGGGTAGTCGTCCTGGGCGTCATAGACCAGAGCACCGTGATCGGTCACCTCGTGCCCCTCGCTGCGCAGGTGCTCGATCAGGATGGTCTTCAGCTCGTACCCGGCGTGGTCGGCGGCGATGTGGATGCGCATGGCGACATTCTGCCGCACCGGGAGGCCAGGAGTGGCCGCCGGGGTGATCCGCGGTGGACGACGGGACGGTGGTGGCGCGGGTATGTTCGAGCGATGAGCACCGAGACCCCTGCGACCGAGACCGACCAGGCTGTGCCGGAGACACCGGACGGCCGGCTGACCGCGTCCGAACGGGCCGCCGCCGACCGTGCGGCGATGGACACCGCCGTGCGCCCGCAGGACGACCTGTTCCGGTATGTGAACGGCACCTGGCTGACCACACACGAGATCCCCGCCGACCGGGGCCGGGACGGCACCTTCCACCAGCTGCACGACCAGGCGGAGCGGGACGTGCGGCAGCTGATCACCGACGCGGCTGAGGTGCCTGCGGACGACCCGGCGGCAGCGGAGGCCGCGAAGATCGCCGCGGTGTACGCCTCGTTCATGGACACCGAGACGATCGCCTCGCTCGGGACCGAACCGCTCGAGCCAGAGCTCGCCCTGGTACGCGCCGCCGCGGACCATGGCGAGCTCGCGGCGGCACTCGGAGCGCTGCAGCGCTCCGGGGTGGGCGGAGTGGTCGCCCCGTTCGTCGACGTCGACGCCGCCGACCCGACCCGGTACCGGGTCTACCTGGAACAGTCCGGACTGGGCCTGCCGGACGAGGCCTACTACACCGACGAGACGCACGGGGCTGTGCGGGCGGCCTACCCTCCACACATCGCCCGGATGCTCACCCTCGCCGGTGTGGCCGGCGAGGGCGAGGCAGAGAGCGCAGCCGAGCGGATCATGGCGCTGGAGACCCAGCTGGCGGGGCACCACTGGGACAACGTCCGCAGCCGGGACGCCCAGGCCACGCACAACCCGATGACCGCCGCCCAGCTGCACGAGCACGCGCCCGGCTTCGCCTGGGAGTCCTGGGCCGCCGCGCTCGGCGACGCCGACGCCCTGGCGGAGGTGGTGGTCCGCCAGCCGGAGTTCCTGGCCGGGCTCGGCTCGCTGTGGGCCGAGATCGACCTGGCGGACTGGAAGCTGTGGTTGACCTGGCGGGTGGTGCGCGCCCGGGCGCCGTACCTGACCGATGCCCTGGTCGCGGAGAACTTCGACTTCGTCGGCCGCACGATGACCGGCGCACAGCAGATCCGCCAGCGGTGGAAGCGCGGCGTCTCCCTGGTGCAGGGGGTGCTCGGCGAAGCCGTGGGCAAGCTGTACGTGTCCCGGCACTTCCCGCCCTCGCACAAGGAGGCGATGGACCGGTTGGTCGCCGACCTGATCGAGGCCTACCGGCAGTCCATCTCCGGTCTGGACTGGATGAGCCCGGCGACCCAGGAACTGGCCCTGGCCAAGCTGGAGGCCTTCACCCCGAAGATCGGCTACCCGGCTCGGTGGCGGGACTACTCGGCGCTGACGGTGACCGCTGACGACCTGCTCGGTAACGTGCGCGCTGCGCACGCGTTCGAGACCGACTACGAGCTGAACAAGCTCGGTGGTCCGATCGATCGCGACGAGTGGTTCATGACCCCGCAGACGGTGAACGCGTACTACAACCCGACGATGAACGAGATCGTCTTCCCGGCCGCGATCCTGCAGCCCCCGTTCTTCGATGCCGAGGCCGACGACGCCACCAACTACGGGGCGATCGGGGCAGTGATCGGACACGAGATCGGGCACGGGTTCGACGACCAGGGCAGCAAGTACGACGGTGCCGGCCGGCTGCACGACTGGTGGACCGAGGCGGACCGGGCCGAGTTCGACACGCGAACCCAGGCGCTGGTCGCCCAGTACGACACGCTGTCCCCGGCGCAGCTGGACGGCTCCCAGCACGTCAACGGCTCGCTCACCGTCGGGGAGAACATCGGCGACATCGGTGGTCTGGGGATCGCGATCAGGGCCTACCGGATCGCCCTCGAACGCTCCGGCCGCGAGGACGAGGTGATCGACGCGTACACCGGCATGCAGCGGTTGTTCCTCGCCTGGGCGCGAGCCTGGCGCACGAAGGTCCGCGACGAGGAGATGCTCCGACTGCTCGCGATCGACCCGCACTCCCCGGACGAGATCCGGTGCAACGCCGTGGTGCGCAACCTGGACGAGTTCTACACCGCCTTCGACGTCCAGCCCGGGGACGGGCTCTACCTGCCGCCGGAGGAGCGCGTGCAGATCTGGTGAGTGACCCGGGCGGCAGCGCGGGTGACCGAGCGCGGCCGCCCGCCGCTCAGCCGGTGTGGCCGAGGACCGGGAGGCCGGCCTCGACCCACGCCCGGTACCCACCGGTGGCGTATGCCACGCTGGCGAGGCCGAGGTCGCGCAGTTGCTCGGCAGCCGCAGCGGCGGCGGCGCCGTCCTGACTGAGCAGTACCACCGGGCGCAACTCGGGGGTGTTCACCAGGTGTGCGACCAGGCCGGCGGGGTCCACGACGTCGAGCGGGAGGTCCGGGTGCAGCACACCTTCCGACCGCTCCTCGCCGGTGCGCAGGTCCAGCACGCGCACCCGGTCGTAGAGCAGTTCCTGGTACAGCGCCCGGGGGCTCATCCCGCAGCCACCGAGCCCGCTCTCGCGCCGGGTCGGCGCACTGAGGACGAGGTCCCACGTGGTTCCGGTGGTGAGTGTCATGGCCTGCTCGCTCGGGTGCTCGGGACCCGCCTGGTGCGGGTGCGTGCCATGATCACAGCATCGGAGGCGCGTCCCTCACCGAGGAGCGGCCGGGTGTCTCATTAATTGAGATCGCACGTCCTCCGCCATCGACCGGGTCAGAAACTGCGAGTGCCCTCCCGGGCGATCTCGAAGCCGTGCCCGGTGGAGACCGACCGGCAGGTCACACCCTCCTCGGTGCTCTCACAGAGGAAATCACCCACGGCAGTGGCTTCGCCGTAGTCGAGCTCGGTGAGCTCCTGCGAGGGTTCGGGAACCTCGTCGCTGGGGCAGGTGGGACCGGCCTCGTCGGCGGTGACCGCCCAGACGTGTCCGGCGACGTCCTCGCTGCAGTCCTCGATCGAGGGTGGAGAGTAGTTGAAGCTCTCGATCACGCACTGGGTGGACTCGTCGGCGAGCTCGCACCAGATGTTGCCGCTGGGCATGATGAACCCGGCCACGTCTTGGGCGCCGTCCGGCACCTCGACCGCGTCCGCCTGGGTGGTCTCCTCGCCCTCGCCACTGCCACCGGCATCCGAGGTCGCCGTAGCCGAGGTGCTCGTACCGGGGCTGGGCTCATCCTCGGCGGCGGAGGTGTCCGGCCAGGTGACCATGATCACCACGAGCGCGACGAGCAGCAGCGCGTCGAGGACGATCAACGTGATCGCTGCAGGACCCACTGCGCCGCGCTTGGCCATCTTTCCTCCGTTCGTGCGCCGACCAGCATGCCACTCTAACGGTAACGGCCACCGCGCCCCGACCCGGGCGGAGGTGGTAGGCAGGGACGGTGCCCGCTGCCGATGTGCCCATCCCGGACGGACTGGTCCGGCTGGTCACCGCCCATGTACCGGATCCGGGCATGCCCTCCGGGGCTGACTGGTTGGACCGACTGCCCGGCCTGGTACGCGAGGTGCTCGGTGAGTGGGACCTGAACCTGGACGGGCCACCGGCGCACGGTTACTCCGCCCTGGTGCTCCCGGTGCGCTCCCCACGTGGTCCTGCCGTGGTCAAGCTCGTCTGGCCGCATGCCGAGGGACGTGCAGAACATCGGGCACTTCAGCTGTGGAACGGACGCGGAGCGGTGCGTCTGCTCGCCGCGGACCCGACCCGCTGGGCGTTGCTGCTGGAGCGCCTGGACGCCGGGCGCACCCTCGAGCAGGAGGCCCTCGGCTCCGCACTCGGCGAGCTCACTGCCACCGAGGAGCTCGCCACTCTGCTCACTGTGCTCGACCGGCCGGCACCTCCCTGGGCGGACACGCTCAGCGACCACCTGCACGAGCTCAACGCCGACCTGGACGCAGCGCTCGCCCCGGCGACGACCGCCGTCGCCTATCCCCGCCGGATGCTCGAGGAAGCGCGCGCCCTGGCCACCGACCTGCTCACCGACGGCGGTCTCGATGCCCGGCTGACGCACACGGACGCCCACCACGGCAACGTGCTCTGGCGGCCGGATCCGGGCGAGTGGGTGGCCATCGACGCGCAGGTGCGGGCCGCCGAACCGGGCTGGGCGTTCCAGCCGGTGCTGATGAACGCCTGGCCCGCGCTGGAGCGCGCGACCAGCCTGCGCCAGGCGGTGCGGACCCGGTTGGCAACGCTCGCCGAGGTGACCGGTGTGGACTCAGACCGCGCCCGAGCCCTCACCCAGGTGCGGCTGGTCCGCGATGCGCTCTGGGAGCTCGGCGCCGGCACAGTGGACCGGGATCAGGTCACCCGGCTGGTGACCGTGGCCAAGGCGCTGGCCGAGCGGTGAGTGTGGCCAGCACCCCGACTCAGTCGAAGATCGGACCCTGCGAGCGCGTGCGCTTCAGCTCGTAGAACCCGGGGTAGGCAGCAACCGCCACCACCCCGTCCCAGAGGCGCCCGGCCTCCTCTCCCTTAGGCGCCGGAGTGATCACCGGGCCGAAGAACGCGGTGCCGTTGAACGCCACCACCGGGGTGCCGACGTCCTCACCCACCAGCGAGATGCCCTTTGCGTGCGAGGCGCGCAGGGACTCGTCCAGCTCGTCGCTGTCGGCATACCGGATCAGCTCCGCGGGCAGGCCCACCTCCTCGAGCGCCTCGGCCAGCACCGCGTGCCGGTCGTCGCCGCGCCCGCCGGGGTGGAACCGGATGCCGATCGCGTCGTAGAGGGGCTTGACCCACTCCTCGCCATGCAGCTCGCGGGCCGCGTTGATCACGCGCACCGGACCGATCGCCTTGCCGAGCATCTCGCGGTAGCCGGCGTCCAGCTCGTCCCGGCCCTCGTTCAGGATCGTCAGGCTCATGATGTGCCACCGCACCGTGATGTCGCGGACCTTCTCCACCTCGGTGATCCAGCGAGAGGTCATCCAGGCCCACGGGCAGGCGGGGTCGAACCAGAAGTCGGCCACATCGGTGGACTGCTCTTCGGTACCGGTGTCCGGGATCTCGGTCTGCGTCGTCACTGCTGCTCCTCGTTGCTCGTGTTGGTGCCTCTCGCCGGCCCACCCCACGGTGGCCGTGCATCCGCGTCAACCCGAGACCCATGGCCGGCATTCCCGGTCAGGTCAGACGAAGTCCTCGCGCATCGGGGTGAACAGGTCCAGCAGCACCCCGGCCTCCCGGCAGCGGCAGCCGTGCTCGACGTTGCTGGACTTCAGCATCGAGTCCCCGGCCCGGACCGTCTTGACCACGCCGTCGATCTCGAACTCGAACACCCCGCTGACCACGTAGGTGATCTGGGTGTGCGGGTGGTGGTGCAACGGACCGAGGGCGCCGGCGGCGAAGGTGTTCTCCACACACATCACCTGGCTGTCGTAGGCGAGCACCCGGCGAGTCACCCCCTCTCCGGCCTCGGTCGTCGGGACGTCGTCGCGGAAGACCCATCGCTGATCGCGCATGCTGCTCACCCTAGGGCCCGCGGGCATACTCGGCGTCAATCATCTCGGCAGGTGGCCGGTGGCATGGCAGGATCGGTCCCGGCCCACCGGCCGGAGTCGAGGACGCAGAACCTGCGTCGATGAAGGAGTAGCAGCATGCCTGGAGAGAACCTCACCCGGATCGAGGCCCGCGAGCGCGCCCAGGTGCTCTCGGTCAGCGAGTACCGGGTGGAGCTGGACCTGACCCAGGGGCCGACCACCTTCGCCTCCCGCACCACGGTGCGCTTCACCGCTACCCCGGGAGCGAGCAGCTTTATCGACCTGATCGCCCCGACCGTGCACGAGGTGGTGCTGAACGGGCGCTCCCTGCCGGTAGCCGAGGTGTTCGCCGACTCCCGGATCCAGCTGGCCGACCTGGCCGCGGAGAACGAGCTGAGGGTGGTGGCCGACTGTGCCTACATGAACACCGGGGAGGGCCTGCACCGGTTCGTGGATCCGGTGGACGAGGAGGTGTACCTGTACTCCCAGTTCGAGGTGGCCGACACCCGCCGGATGTTCGCCGTGTTCGAGCAGCCCGACCTGAAGGCGACGTTCGCCTTCACCGTGACCGCCCCGGAGCACTGGCAGGTGGTCTCCACCTCCCCCACCCCGGAGCCGGTCCCTGCAGGAGCCGGCACCGCCACCTGGACCTTCGCCCCCACCCCCGTGCTGCCCTGCTACGTCACCGCGATCGTGGCCGGTCCCTATCACCGGGTCGACGGCGACCTCACCTCCCGTGACGGCCGTACTGTCCCGCTGGGGGTGTTCTGCCGCAGCTCGCTCGCCGAGCATCTGGACGCCGAGAACATCATGGACATCACCCGGGCCGGGTTCGCCTTCTACGAGGAGGCGTTCGATCTCCCCTACCCGTACGAGAAGTACGACCAGCTGTTCGTGCCCGAGTTCAACGCCGGTGCGATGGAGAACGCCGGCTGCGTGACGTTCGTGGAGAACTACGTGTTCCGCTCCAAGGCTCCCGAGGCGACCGTGGAGCGGCGGGCGGTGACCATCCTGCACGAGCTGGCGCACATGTGGTTCGGCGACCTGGTGACGATGCGCTGGTGGAACGACCTCTGGCTGAACGAATCGTTCGCCGAGTACGCCTCCACGCTCGCCACGGCTGAGGCCACCCGGTGGACCGAGGCCTGGACCACGTTCGCGGCACTGGAGAAGTCCTGGGCCTACCGGCAGGACCAGCTGCCCTCGACGCATCCGATCGTCGCCGAGATCAACGACCTGGAGGATGTGGAGGTCAACTTCGACGGCATCACCTACGCCAAGGGTGCCTCGGTGCTCAAACAGCTGGTCGCCTGGGTGGGTCAGGACAAGTTCCTCGCCGGGGTGCGCGCCTACTTCCGCAAGCACGCCTATGCCAACACTGAGCTGGCGGACCTGCTGGTCGAGCTCGAAGCCACCAGTGGCCGGGACCTGGGCGCCTGGTCCCGGGTGTGGCTGCAGGAGGCGGGAGTGACCGTGCTGCGTCCGCAGGTCGAGACCGATTCCGCCGGGCGGATCACCTCCTTCACCATCGCCCAGGAGGCGCCGCAGAGCCATCCGGTGCTGCGCCCGCACCGGATCGCCGTCGGTGGCTATGACCTGGACGACCAGGGGGCGCTGGTGCGCACCCACCGGGTGGAGCTGGACATCGACGGGGCGGCGACGCCGGTACCGGAGCTGGTGGGGCTGACCCGGCCGCAGCTGATCCTGGTCAACGACGACGACCTCGCCTACGCCAAGATCCGCCTGGACGAGCAGTCCCTCGCAGTGGCCACCGAGCACCTGTCGGACTTCAGCAGCTCGTTGCCGCGATCCTTGGTCTGGGGTGCGGCCTGGGACATGACCCGGGACGGGGAGTGGCCGGCTCGCCGCTACCTCGAGCTGCTGCTGGCGAACCTGGGGGCCGAGACGGACTCCACCACCACGCTGGTACTGCTGCGTCAGTTGGCCACAGCCGTGGACTTCTACACCGACCCGGCCGGTCGCGATCAGGTCGCTGTGCAGGTGGCCGACCGGCTCTGGGTGCTGGCCCGGGCCGCCGAGGCCGGTTCGGACAGCCAGTTCCAGCTGGCGCGGGCCTTTGCCGGGCGCGCGAGCACCCCTGAGCACACCGGCATCCTGCACGGGCTGCTCTCCGGTGCGGTGACGCTGCCGGGGCTGAGCGTGGACACCGATCTGCGCTGGGAGCTGCTCACTGCCCTGGTGACCGCCGGTGCGGCCGGTGAGGAGCAGATCGCCGCCGAGCTGGCGCAGGATGCGACCGCCACTGGTCAGCGCGCTGCGGCCGCAGCCCGGGCCGCCATCCCGACCGCTGCGGCCAAGGAGGCAGTGTGGACCTCGGTGGTGGACAGCGATGAGCTGCCGAACGCTGTGCAGGCGGCGGTGATCGGCGGGTTCGGCCGGTCCCACGACCGGTCGCTGCTGGCGCCGTTCGCCGAGCGCTACTTCGACTCCATCGAACGGATCTGGGCCGAACGCACCAACGAGATGGCGCAGAACATCGTGATCGGTCTCTACCCGGCGAAGCTGGCCGACCTGGACGGCTCCTCGGGCGTGGACGTGCTCGCCCGGACCGACGAGTTCCTGTCCGCTCTCGGCGACCGGTCGCCGGCCCTGCGCCGGCTCGTGGTCGAGTCCCGGGACACGGTGCGCCGCGCCCTGGCCGCCCAGGCCCGCGACCGCAACCCGGACTGACCCACTCCCCGGCTCAGCCGGTCGGCAGCACGCTCCACGCACCACCGGCCTCGCCCGGCTCCTGGTTCCGGCTCCACCACTGCGCCCGGTAGAGCTGGCCCTCGTGCACGACCAGCTCGCCGCCGGTGTAGATCCAGGACGCGCTCCAGCGACGCACGTCGTGGTCCCCGTGCTGCACCTCATCACCCACCTCGGCCCACGCTCCGGTCGGGTCACCGGGCTGCTCGCCCTCGCTCCACCACTGGGCTTCGAAGACGGCACCGGCGTAGGTGACGCGGTCCCCGGCCCGGTAGGTGGTCTCCGGATCCCACTGGTGGGGACCGGTCACGACCGTGATCGACGCTGATGGCTCGGACTCTCCGGTAGCGTTCGCGGTGCGGACGACGTAGGTGTACTCGGTATCGGGCTCGACGGTGCGGTCGTAGAAGGTGTCGACCTTCGCCGTCCCGACCTGGCGGGGCGCTTCCCCGTCGCTGGAGCGGTAGACCACGTACTCGGCAGCACCTCCGTGCGAGGTCCAGATCAGCCCGACGAAGGTGTCACCGGTCAGTCCGGCGAACAGGTCCTCGACAGGTTCCGCGAGTGGCATGGGGATCCGAACCTCGGAGCTCCGATCGGACTCTCCGAGCTCGTTCACCGCCGTGACGGCGTAGCTGTAGCCGGTCGAGGACGAGTCGAGGTCAGTATCCAGGTACTCCGGCGCCGCCGAGGTGGCGAGCAGCTGATAGTCCCCCTCTCCGTCGGCCTTCCGATACACGTGATAGGTCTCGGCGTGCTCGGCCTGCTCCCAGACCAGGGAGAAGGCGGTGGCGGTGGCGCGGTCGGACACCAGGTCCGTCGGTGTACCCGCCGGTGCCAGCTCCGGGCCGGTCGTCACCGCGACCGGAGCGGAGCGCTCGGACTCCCCACCCGCCGACGTGGCAGAGACCGCGTAGTGGTAGCTCTGCTCCGGGTCGACGTCCTCATCCACGAACGCCGGACCGCTGACGGAGCCGAGCGCAGCATAGTCATCGGCTTCGCCGGCAGAGCGGTAGACGGTGTACCCCAGGGCAGTCTCGACCGCGGGCCAGGACAGCTCGACCGAGTAGCTGTTCGGCTCCGCCTCGAGCGCCTCGGGAGTCGGAGCGGCTGGCTCCGACGGGTCGTAGCTGAGGGTTGTGACGGGGTCCGAGTGGCCAGACTCCCCACCCGCGCTCAGCGCCGTGACGCGGTAGCGGTACTCGACACCGAACGACGCATCGCCATCGGTGAACTCCGCGGTCGAGGCTGACCCCATCGCCCTCCACTGGGGGTCGAGCATGGACCACCGGTAGACGAGGTAGGAGTCGGCGCCCTCGGCCTCGTCCCAGGTCAGTGCGACTTCGCCTGCAGCTGAGGATGCGCTCAGACCCGAGGGGGCCGCGGCTGGCGGCGGAGTCTGCGCAGCGGTCGGCTCCACGAGGACGAAGTAGTTCATCCGGGAGCCGCCATTGTTCGGCCCCATCACCACCTCGGAGCCCGCCGAATAGCTCTGCTTGAAGATCTCCCAGGTCACCGGCTGGTCGTCCTCGATGGACAGACCGGTCTCCTCGTAACCGGCGGCCAGCCACTGCGGCTTCTCCGAGATGCGGGTGTCGTGGGCGACGTAGACATCGGCGTCCGCGGTGAGAGAGAAGGACACCAGATCCTCGCTAGTGGCGCCCCGGCTCTCTACTGCGGAGCGGATCCACTCCAGCCCGCGCAGTTCTTCGGGCACCACCTGGAACGTGTACGTGCGATCACCCGCGACCACGTCACCGAGCTGGAGGTCCTGCTCCACGGACCAGTGCGTGGCATTGACGGCACCGTTGGTGGTGTCGTCGTGGACCAGAACATTTCGCAGGACGTCGCCGTCGAGCACAGGCAGCGGGCCCCGCTCCGGCTCCGGCTGGACCGGCGGCTCGAACGGTTCCCCAGTCCACTGCGGCGGCGATTGGGGATAGTCGACCGGGAACCCGGGCGCGGCCAGCTCGTGCAGGTACTCCTCGAGATTGGTGTAGCCGTTACCGTCGGCGTCACCGTTCCGGTCCTCCGGGTCGGTCGGGTCGAGCCCGTTGCGGCGTTCCCACTCATCGGCCATCCCGTCCCGATCTGCATCGACGGGAGCCGTGCCGCCGTCGACCTCCGGGAACCCACCGACGTCGCTCTCGTCCCCGATGATCACCCCGGTCTGGTCGCGGACGTCACGAATGATCCGTGCATCCACCGCATCGCGCACCAGCGACGCCCCGGCGTGGTCGAGGACCAGCTCGTAGGCCTCTTCCGGTGCCTGGGTGTGCACCGGAGGGTACTCGAACCGCTCCGGCACCAGTCGGCTGGGCCGTTCCTCCTCCATCATGTCTGCTCCGGTGTCGACACCGTCCAGGATCCCGTCCCGGTCGCTATCGATCCGGTTGTCCTGCAGGAACAGGCTGTAGTTCTCGTTCCCACGCACCACGGCGTACTCCGGTGACGCCGAGTTGGCACCGGCGATGAAGTAGTTGCCGACGACGTTGCCGTAACCCTTCGTTCCCGACTCGCCCCCTGCGACGTACGGGTAGGAGCCCCAGTTGTAGACGATGTTGTTGACGAAGTCCATCTGGCCCTTCGTCTTGGGGTTCCGATCGTTGTTGTGCGCGTACAGGTTGTGGTGCATCGAGATGGTGTTCATCTCCACCAGTCCACCCATGGAGTGGGTGAGGAGACCCTCGGACATGATCGACCACTGCACGCTGATCTCCCGGGACCGCGGGTTGTCATAGTCCTTGCTCTTGATGGAGAGGACCTCGTCGGTTCCCCAGGAGAACGAGGAGTGGTCGATGATCACTCGCTGACAGTCCTCGAAGTACATCGTGTCGCCCTGGCGCTCGGGGTCGGCGCCCAACCGGAACCGTAGGTAACGGATGACGATGTCGTGGCTGTCGACGAACCGGATCTCTCCACCCCGAACGGTGACGCCACCGCCCGGTGCGGTCTGCCCGGCGATCGTGATGTTCGACGCGTCCTCGACGATGATCTGCGGGATCTCCAGGTCGCCGGACACCTCGAAGACGATCGTGCGCGGGACCGAGCCGGTGGTGGTGAGGCCGTGGTGCAACGTACCCGGCCCGGTGGGCTCGGTGCTGGAGACGTGGTACACCTCCCCACCCCGCCCGCCGGCGGCTGCGTAGCCGAAGCCCTCGGCCCCGGGGAACGCCGGCAGCTCGCTGTAGTCGGCGCGTGCCGACGGCATCGAGACCGCGACGAAGGACAACAGCACGACCACGCACAGCAGTGCGCGGCCGAGAACCAGTCTCGGACGTACGGGTGACTGAGCACTCACGGATACCTCGCTCCAGGGCGTCGGCGGCAGCGCCGACCCGATCTCGGTAATCGCTTTCCGTCAGCAGGCTACTGAGCACACGATTCGGCTGTCAATGATTCTTGGAAGATATCGAGAAACCGAGCACTCGTACTGCAGCTCGGCTGGGCGCGGGTACGCACCTCGATTTTTGCTTGCAGTTTCACCAGTTACGGCAGGTTAGCCCGGTCCGAACGACATGATTGCCTTGACGGGGTCCACGTCGTCATGCTTCTCTGTGGGCAACCGGTTCCCTTCGTCAGCGGTGTCTGACATGGGATCACTGTCGCTGAGATTGAAACGAATCAATCTTCAGTCCAGATTCCGTACAGCGCGCTCCGCAGGCGCTGCGTCCCCGTGCCTCTGCACGTCCTGTCAAGGAGGACTCCTCGTGCCCACATCCCAACCCGTCTCGAACCGCATCAGTCGCCGGCAGCTGATCGCCGGCAGCGGCGGCATCATCGGCTTCGCCACCCTGTCCCTCACCGGGTGCAGCCCCGATGGCGGCGGTGAGTCCGAGGCGCCGAACTCCACGCCGGACCCGAACCGCCCACTGGAGTCTCCGCTGCTGACCGAGCAGGTCGAAGCCGGCGACCTTCCGCCGATGGACGAACGCATGCCCGTCCCCGAGGACCGCCTGGTCGTACCCACACCGGAGTACGGCACCTACGGTGGCGAGTTCGCCGGCGTGATCCTGGACCAGGACCGCGGCTGGCTGGACCGCTTCATCCACTACGAACCGACCATGCGCGCCAGCCAGCAGCTCGACGAGTTCGGTCTGCCGGGCACCTTCAAGGCGGTGGACATCAACGAGGAGGGCACCGAGTTCACCCTGCACCTGCGCGAAGGGATGCGCTGGTCTGACGGGGAACCGGTGACCGCCGACGACGTCATGTTCGCCGTCGAGGACGTGTTCTTCAACGACACGCTGTACCCGAGCACTCCAGAGTTCCTCACTGCTGACGACCAGGTGTGCACGGCGGAGAAGGTGGACGAGTTCACCGTCAAGCTCACCTACCCCGGCCCGCGAGGCGACTTCCTGGTCACCGCGAGCCGCGGCGAGCAGCCGGTGAACCTCCTCGGCTGGCCGAAGCACTACCTGCAGGACTACATCCAGGATCTGAACCCGGAGGCGAACAGCCTCGCCGAGGAGGCTGGGTTCAGCGACTGGGTCGACCACTGGGCGCATCTGAAGGCGTACTACAACAACGTCGATCTGCCCACGCTGACCGCGTGGATCGTGACCAGCCCGTTGAACGAGGGCAACGTCGTCGTCGCCGAGCGTAATCCCTACTACTGGAAGGTCGACGACGAGGGCGCTCAGCTGCCGTTCATCGACCGTCTCGAGTTCGAGATCGTCCAGAACGACGAGGTGATGCTGCTCAAGGCGGTCAACGGTGAGATCGACATGCACGCCCGGAACTTCAACACCGACCCGAACCGGCCGGTGTTGGCGGACGCACGGGAGAGCGGCGACTTCCGATTCATCAGCGTTGAGCCGACCTCGATGAACCAGATGATCATCGCGCTCAACCTGAACCACCGGGACGAGACCCTCCGGGAGATCTTCCAGAACAAGGACTTCCGGATCGGGTTGTCGCATGCGATCAACCGCCAGGACATCATCGACACGGTGTATCAGCGTCAGGGTGAGCCCTGGCAGGCGGCACCGCACCCGAACTCGGACTTCTACGACGAGGAGTTCGCCAAGCAGTACACCGAGTACGACCCCGAGCTGGCCAACCAGCACCTGGACAGCGCCGGCCTCACCGAGAAGGACGCCGAGGGGTTCCGGCTACGCCCTGACGGCGAACGGCTCACCTTCCAGGTCGATGTCACCGCTTCGGGTGCCCAGCAGATCCAGGCGATGAGCCTGGTGGTGCAGTCCTGGGAGGCGGTCGGAGTCCAGGCATCGGTCAACACCCTGGAGCGCACGCTGTTCTACGACCGCAAGTCCGCCTCGGCGAACCAGCACGACGCGAACGTGTGGTCCGGGGACGGCGGCTTCCGCACCGAGATGGACGAGCTGCGCTGGTGGTTCCCCTCCTGGGGCGAGTCCAACTACGCGGTGAAGTGGGCCGAGTACTACACCACCGACGGCACCGGACCGAACAGTGTGGAGCCCCCTGCCGAGGTCCTGGAGCAGATGGAGCTGGCCAAGCAGATGGAGCTGGAGCCCGATCCCGAGGCTCGCGACGACCTCTTCCGGTCCATCCTGGAGATCACGAAGGACCAGTTCTTCGCGATCGGCACTGCCCTGCCTGGTAACGGGTACGCCGTGGCGAAGAACCACCTGCGCAACGTCGTCGACTCCTACCCCGCCTCGCCCCTGTACTTCTCGCCGGGACACATCGATCCGCCCACCTGGTACTACGCCTGAGCCGGACCTCGCTGCACCGACGTTTCGATAGGGACCTGAATGCTGCGGTACATCCTCCGCCGGATCCTCGTGCTCATCCCCACCGTATGGGCCATCTCGCTGATCACGTTCATCATCATCCAGCTGCCTCCGGGCGACTACCTCACCACTGTGCAGGCCTCGCTCGCCGAGGCCGGCGACCAGCCGCTGGATGCTGCTGAGCTGGCACGGCTCACCGAACGGTACGGGCTGAACGACCCCTGGTACGTGCAGTACTGGAAGTGGTTCAGCGGGATCATCTTCCACGGTGACTTCGGTGACTCCTTCAGCTACGGCCGCCCGGTCAGCGCCCTGGTGTGGGAGCGGTTGCCGCTGACGGTGATGCTGTCCGTGCTCACCCTGGTCTTCATCTGGGCAGTCAGCTTCCCGATCGGCGTCTACTCGGCGCTGCGGCAGTACTCCAAGGGTGACTACGTGTTCACCTTCATCGGCTACCTCGGTCTGGCAGTTCCCAACTTCCTGATCGCACTCGTGCTGATGTGGATCGGGCTGACCTATTTCGGCCAGAGCGTGGGCGGACTCTTCTCCCCCGAGTACCGGGACGCACCCTGGAGCCTGGCGAAGTTCGGGGATGCGCTCGCCCACCTCTGGATCCCGGTGGTCATCTGGGGTACCGCGGGTACCGCCGGGAACATCCGGATCCTGCGGGCCAACCTGCTGGACGAGCTGCGCAAGCCCTATGTCACCGCGGCCCGCGCGCGTGGCGTGCCGAAACGCCGGCTGACCATCAAGTACCCGGTTCGTGCCGCTGTCAACCCGTTCTTCTCGACGATCGGGTGGATCCTGCCCGGCCTGATCGCTGCCGACGCCATCACGTCCCAGGTGCTGAACCTGGACACCACCGGACCGCTGCTGCTCAACGCCCTGATGGCACAGGACATGTACCTCGCCGGGTCCGTGCTCCTGATCAGTGCCGTGCTGGTGGTGATCGGCACCCTGATCTCCGATCTCGCCCTCGCGTGGCTCGATCCGCGTGTCCGATTCCGATACTAAGGATCCGCTCCATGAC
>DXBY01000009.1 GCA_019116305.1 Candidatus Ruania gallistercoris
CCGAACTGCGCCTTACCGCCCAGCGGCTGCTGGGTGATCATCGAGTACGGCCCGGTGGAGCGGGCGTGGATCTTGTCGTCCACCAGGTGGTGCAGCTTCAGGATGTACATGTAGCCGACCGCGATCTCGGAGGGGAACGGCTCACCGGAGCGACCGTCGAACAGCTTCGCCTTGCCGTTCACACCCACCAGCTGGTCGCCGTCGCGGGTCGGATTGGTCGATTCCAGCAGTCCACGCAACTCGGTCTCAGCCAGCCCGTCGAACACCGGGGTGGCCACCGGAGTGCCCGCCTGACCGGTGAGCGCCTCCGGGCGCAAGTTCTCCGCCCAGGCGGGGAGCTTGCCGTTCTTGGCATCGGCGATACCGGCGTCCCAGCCCTGCTTGGCCACCCAGCCCAGGTGGGTCTCCAGGACCTGGCCGACGTTCATCCGGCCGGGCACACCCAGCGGGTTCAGGATGATGTCCACCGGGGTGCCGTCCTCGAGGAACGGCATGTCCTCCACGGGCAGGATCTTGGAGATGACCCCCTTGTTGCCGTGCCGGCCGGCGAGCTTGTCGCCGTCGGTGATCTTGCGGCGCTGGGCGATGTAGACGCGGACCAGCTGGTTCACCCCGGGCGGGAGCTCGTCGCCCTCGTCCCGGTTGAACTCGCGCACGGCGATCACCGTGCCGGCCTCACCGTGCGGCACCTTCAGCGAGGTGTCCCGCACCTCGCGGGCCTTCTCACCGAAGATCGCGCGCAGCAGCCGCTCCTCCGGGGTCAGCTCCGTCTCACCCTTCGGGGTGACCTTGCCGACCAGCACGTCGCCGGCCCCGACCTCGGCACCGATGCGGATGATGCCGCGCTCGTCCAGGTCGGCGAGCACCTCGTCGGAGACGTTCGGGATGTCCCGGGTGATCTCCTCGGGGCCCAGCTTGGTGTCGCGGGCGTCGACCTCGTGCTCCTCGACGTGGATCGAGGAGAGCACGTCGTCCTGCACCAGGCGCTGGGACAGGATGATCGCGTCCTCGTAGTTGTGCCCCTCCCAGGACATGAACGCCACCAACAGGTTCCGGCCGAGAGCGAGCTCGCCCTCATCGGTGGCAGGTCCGTCGGCGAGCACCGAGCCCACCTCGACCCGGGCACCCTCGTCCACCAGCACGCGCTGGTTGTAGCAGGTGCCATGGTTCGAGCGCTGGAACTTCTGCACCCGGTACGTGCTGGAGGTGCCGTCGTCGTTGGCCACCAGGACCGCGTCTGCGGATACCTCGGTGACGGCGCCCGGCTTGGTCGCCACGATCACGTCGCCGGCATCCACCGCCGCGCGCCGCTCCATCCCGGTACCCACCAGCGGGGCCTCGGACCGGATGAGCGGCACCGCCTGGCGCTGCATGTTGGCACCCATCAGAGCGCGGTTGGCGTCGTCGTGCTCCAGGAACGGGATCATCGCAGTGGCCACGGAGACCATCTGCCGGGCCGAGACGTCCATGTAGTCCACGTCCTCGGCGGGCACGTCGATCGCCTCACCGCCACGGGTACGGACCAGCACGGTCTCCTCGGCGAACGCGCCGGACTCGGTCAGCGGTGCGTTCGCCTGGGCGATCACGTACCGGTCCTCGTCGTCCGCGGTGAGGTACTCGACGTCGTCGGTCGCCTTACCCTTGACCACCTTGCGGTACGGGGTCTCCACGAACCCGAACGGGTTGATCCGAGCATAGGTGGCCAGCGACCCGATCAGGCCGATGTTCGGGCCCTCCGGGGTCTCGATCGGGCACATCCGGCCGTAGTGCGAGGGGTGCACGTCCCGGACCTCCATACCCGCACGGTCACGGGAGAGACCACCCGGGCCGAGCGCGGAGAGCCGACGCTTGTGGGTCAGCCCCGCGAGCGGGTTGTTCTGGTCCATGAACTGCGACAGCTGGCTGGTCCCGAAGAACTCCTTGATCGAGGCCACCACCGGGCGGATGTTGATCAGGGTCTGCGGCGTGATCGCCTCGACGTCCTGAGTGGTCATCCGCTCGCGCACCACACGCTCCATCCGGGACAGCCCGGTGCGCACCTGGTTCTGGATCAGCTCACCGACCGCGCGGATGCGGCGGTTGCCGAAGTGGTCGATGTCGTCGGTCTCGACATGGACGTCGATCGGCTCGCCGTAGCGCACCCCGGCGATCACGCTCTCCCCCTTGTGCAGGGCGGCGAGGTACTTGATCGTGGCGACGACGTCGGTCAGGCTGAGCACCGAGTCGTCCAGCTCGGCGTCCACACCCAGCTTCTTGTCGATCTTGTAGCGTCCCACCTTGGCCAGGTCGTACCGCTTGGAGTTGAAGTAGAAGTTGTCCAGCAGCGCCGAACCGGCCTCCACTGTGGGCGGCTCACCCGGGCGGATCTTGCGGTAGATGTCCAGCAGCGCCTCGTCCTGGGTGCCGACGGTGTCCTTCTCCAGGGTCTCCAGCACGGTCGGGTAGTCCGCGAACTCCTCGCGAATCTCCGACTCGGTCATGCCGAGCGCCTTGAGGAAGACGGTCACCGACTGCTTCCGCTTGCGGTCCACCCGCACGCCGACGGCGTCACGCTTGTCGATCTCGAACTCCAGCCAGGCCCCGCGGGAGGGGATGACCTTCGCGGTGAAGATGTCCTTGTCCGAGGTCTTGTCCGGGGTGCGCTCGAAGTACACGCCCGGGGACCGCACCAGCTGGGAGACGACCACGCGCTCGGTGCCGTTGATGATGAACGTGCCGCGGTCGGTCATGAGCGGGAACTCGCCCATGAACACCGTCTGCGACTTGATCTCGCCGGTGGTGTAGTTGACGAACTCCGCGGTCACGAACAGCGGCGCGGAGTAGGTGAAGTCCTTCTCCTTGCACTCCTCGGCCGTGTACTTCGGCGGCTCGAAGCGGTGGTCGCGGAAGGAGAGCGACATCGTCGCCCCGAAGTCCTCGATCGGGGAGATCTCGGTGAAGATCTCCTCCAGGCCGGAGGTGGTGGTGACGTCGTTATTGCCTGTTTCGACAGCGGCGTCCACCCGGGCACGCCACCGCTCGCTGCCGAGCAACCAGTCGAAGCTGTCCAGCTGCAGCCCGAGGAGGTCGGGAGCTTCGAGCGGTTCGTGGATCTTCGCGAACGAGACCCGGCGAGAGGCGGTACGTTGGGTGATGGCGTCGGCGGTCGGAGCAGAAGGGGTGCGCGAGGCAGCCAAGAGGGGTCCTTCCCTACGAATTGTGTGCACACACGCTCTCGCCCGCTCGGCACGCTTCTTCGGACCTCACCCGATGCGTAGACATGGGCGAAGTTCTGTGATCCGGCGATGGGTGCTGGGGCAGACGACAGCGCAAAGCGACAGCATACTCACATTGACGAGCAATGTCCAGCGTCGGGCGCTGGGTCGCTTCGGCGGCGGAGGCTCGTGCGGCCGGCGGGCCACGACGTGCCGGTGGGGTTCGGGTGGCGACTGGCCGGTGCGCGCCGCGCGCCGGCAGGTCATCGGGGCCGGGGCCCCACAGATCGGAGCCGGACGGCCCAACAGGTAATGGAGCCAGGTCGGGCGATGCTACGCAACGAGGCCCGCACCGTAGGGTGCGGGCCTCGTCGTCGTGGCTCTACGGCGTGTTGCCGGGGCGGGGTGTCGCAGGCGCGACCCCCACCGGGCTCACTTGAGGGTGACGGTGGCGCCGGCGCCCTCGAGCGCCTCCTTGGCCTTGTCCGCGGCCTCCTTGTCGACACCTTCGAGAACCGGCTTCGGGGCGCCGTCGACCAGGTCCTTGGCCTCCTTCAGACCGAGGCTGGTGAGGGCGCGCACCTCCTTGATGACCTGGATCTTCTTGTCGCCCACGCTCTCGAGGACGACGTCGAACTCCGACTGCTCCTCCTCGGCGGGGGCGTCACCACCGGCGGGCGCACCACCGGCGACGGCCACGGCGGCCGGGGCAGCAGCGGTGACCTCGAAGGTCTCCTCGAACTGCTTCACGAAGTCGGAGAGCTCGATGAGGGTGAGGTCCTTGAAAGCATCGATGAGCTCGTCAGTGCTGAGCTTCGCCATGATCGGCGTTCCTTCCTGTTGGTCCTGCCTGCGCAGATGCGCGAGAAGCAGTGGTGGGTGGTCGACGCAGGGCCGTCAGGCCGCTGCCTCGTTCGCCTGCTTCTCCCGCAGGGCTTCGATGGTGCGCACGGCCTTGGCTGCCGGCGCGTTGAAGACGTAGGCCGCCTGGTGCAGCTTGGCCTTCATGGCGCCCGCGGCCTTGGCCAGGAGCACCTCACGGGACTCGAGGTCCGCGAGCTTGGTGATGTCGCCGGCGGTGATGGGGTTGCCGTCCATCACCCCGCCCTTGACGACGAGGGCCGGGTTGGCCTTGGCGAAGTCACGCAGTCCCTTGGCCGCCTCGACCGGGTCACCGTCGATGAAGGCGATGGCGGTCGGACCGGTCAGCTGGCCCTCGAACGCGTCGATGCCGGCGTCCTTGGCCGCGAGGTTGGTGAGCGTGTTCTTCACCACGGCGTACTGGGTGGTACTGCCGAGGGCGGTGCGCAGCTCCTTGAGCTGGGCGACCGTGAGCCCGCGGTACTCGGTCAGCACAGCAGCCGTGGACTGGCGGAACTTCTCCGTCAGCTCGGCAACTGCCGCTGCCTTGTCAGGCCGTGCCATGAGCCCTCCTTCCGTGATGTGCCGCGGCCGGACCCACGAAAGAAGGCCCCGCGCAGATGCACGGGGCCTGAGTTGCTCACGACGGCGATGCTCACCGTGAGAGAGTCAGTCACGTTCACCTGCGCTGGCCCCGCTGAGCGGGCTTAACCCCCGTCTAGCGACGGGCGACCGGCGGTCTGAGGCGAGCAACACTCTACCCGGCCGGGCTGCGCCGTCCAAATCGCACCCCTGAGAGGCTGCTCACACCCGCGCCCGCGGATTCGTGGGCCCCCGGGCGCATGACTCATTCTCCGCCCGCCACCGCTCCCACTGCGCACGGGATCCACTCTGGCGGGGGCAGCAGCGCAGATCCGGGCACCAGCCGAACGTGCCGACGGCCCGGCTCCCTGGGCGGGAACCGGGCCGTCGGTTCGGGCTGAGTACTTCCGTCAGGCGGTCGCCAGCGGGATGCCCGGGCCCATCGTCGTGGACAGCACGGCCTTGGTGATGTAGCGACCCTTGGCCGAGGACGGCTTCAGGCGCTGCACCTCCTCGAGTGCGGCCGCGTAGTTCGCCAGCAGCGCCTCCTCGGAGAAGGACGCCTTGCCGATGATGAACTGCAGGTTGGCGTGCTTGTCCACCCGGAAGTCGATCTTGCCGCCCTTGATGTCGGTCACGGCCTTGACCACGTCCATGGTGACCGTGCCGGTCTTCGGGTTCGGCATCAGCCCACGGGGGCCGAGCACGCGGCCCAGGCGGCCGACCTTGCCCATCAGGTCCGGGGTGGCCACGGCGGCGTCGAAGTCGGTGTACCCGCCGGCGACCTTCTCGATCAGCTCGTCGCCGCCGACCTCGTCCGCACCGGCCTCGATCGCCTGCTCGGCGCGGTTACCGGTGGCGAACACCACCACGCGGGCGGTCTTGCCGGTGCCGTGCGGGAGGTTCACCGTGCCGCGGACCATCTGGTCCGCCTTGCGCGGGTCGACGCCGAGCCGGAAGGCCACCTCGACGGTGGAGTCGAAGGTGGTGCTGGCGGTCTTCTTCGCCAGCGCCACGGCCTCGGCCGGGGTGTACTGCGCGTCGCGGTCCACCAGCTCGGCGGACTTGCGGTAACTCTTGCTGCGCGTTGTCATCTGCTTCTCCTTGATTCTCAGCAGTTGTGGTACGGGTCCGCGCGGACCCTGCCACGGCGGCGCCGGGTGGCGCCGGGGGATCAGTCGTTGACCGTGATACCCATCGAGCGGGCGGTGCCGGCGATGATCTTGGCGGCGGCGTCCACATCGTTGGCGTTCAGGTCGGTCATCTTGGTCTCGGCGATCTCGCGCACCTGATCCATGGTCAGCGCGCCGACCTTGGCGGTGTGCGGGGTGCCCGAGCCCTTGGCCACGCCGGCGGCCTTCTTGATCAGCTCAGCGGCCGGCGGGGTCTTGGTGATGAAGGTGAAGGAGCGGTCCTCGTAGACGGTGATCTCCACCGGGACCACGTTGCCGCGCTGGGATTCCGTCGCGGCGTTGTAGGCCTTGCAGAACTCCATGATGTTCACGCCGTGCTGACCCAGTGCGGGGCCGATCGGCGGTGCGGGGTTCGCGGCGCCGGCCTGGATCTGGAGCTTGATCAGGCCGGAGACCTTCTTCTTGGGAGGCATACGTCAACTCTTTCTGGTGGTGGGCCCACGCCGTGGGCGATGACCCGGTTGCATGGCCGGGCGGTTGCCCGGTCAGGTTCTGGCTCTGGTGGAGCCGGTCAGATCTTGGCGACCTGGTTGAACGACAGCTCGACTGGCGTCTCGCGGCCGAAGATCGAGACCAGCACCTTGAGCTTCTGGCTCTCGGCGTTGATCTCGGAGATGGTGGCCGGCAGGGTCTCGAACGGACCGTCGGTCACGGTGACCGACTCGCCCACGGAGAACTCGACCTGCACGGCGGGTGCGCTGGCCGGGGCCGCACCGGTCGGCGCCGGCGTCTTGGCCTCGATCGTCGGTGCCAGCATCGACATCACCTCGTCCAGGGTGAGTGGCACCGGCTGGTGGGTGTTCCCGACGAAACCGGTGACCCCCGGTGTGTGGCGCACTGCGCCCCAGGACTCGTCGGTCAGGTCCATCCGCACCAGCACGTAGCTGGGGATCCGCACCCGACGCACCAGCTTGCGCACCGAATTCTTGATCTCGACGACCTCTTCCATCGGCACCTCGACGCCGAAGATGTAGTCCTCCATGTTCAAGGACTGGATCCGGGATTCGAGGTTGGCCTTCACCCGGTTCTCGTAACCGGCGTAGGAGTGGATCACGTACCACTCGCCGGGCAGGCTCCGCAGCTCGGTGCGGAACGCTGCGACCGGGTCCTCGGCGGGAGCCTCGCTCGCGGGCGCCTGCTCGGCCTCGACGGCGTCGGTCACCTCCGCCTCGGAGGTCACCTCATCCTGGGCCTGGGCGTCTTCAGACACGTGCTCGACCTGCTTCCCTCATCCGTTGTCGTCTCTCTCCGTAGTGCTGGTGGTGGCGGCTCGTCAGCCTCCGAACGCCCACAGCACCAGGCGTCCAATACCGTAGTCGAGGGCACCGACGTAAGCCATCATGATGATCAGGAAGACCACCACCACGGTCGCGTAGGTGAACAGCTCGTTCCGGGTCGGCGTGACCACCTTGCGCAGCTCAGCGATCACTTCCCGGACGTATCGGATGATCCGGGCGAAGGCGTTCGGTCGGGTGGTGCGGGCGGCCTCGGCGTCGGCGCGGGCGACGGTGGCCCTGCCCTTACCGGACTCGGCGGCACGGACCGACGTGGGCCTCCCCGAGGAGGAACCGCCGGCGCCTCGGGCGCTGCGCACCGAGGTGCTGCGGGTGCGGCCGGCGGCCTTCTTGTCCTTGCCGGCGCCGCCCTTCTCGCCAGCCCGGTCCGAATGCTTCGCAGCGGCTGCGGGCTCCTCGCCACCGGCCGACGTGCCAGTGGAGTCCTTGCCGCCGTCCTGCGCACTGCTGGGCGCTTCGGCCTCGTCCGACTCACTGGTGGCCGGCTCCGCGTCCTCCGCCCTCACTCGGTACGCACCGGCCTCCTCGGCCTCGGGTGCGTCCTCGCTGGCCGGTGTGCCGGCGGCAGCGTCATCGGTGTGCGGCTGGTCGCCGTCCTCTGCTCCTCCCGGAGCTGCCTCGCCACGGCCGTGGTCCTCGGGCTCGCCCGAGTCGGCACTCGTGGATTTGCTCACAGGACTGCTTTCGTTGGCTCGATGACTGCGGGGCTGCGCTGTGCTGAGGGGCAGGGTAGGAGGGACTCGAACCCACAACCGCCGGTTTTGGAGACCGGTGCGCTACCAATTGCGCCACTACCCTTCGCGGTGAACGCCGCTGCTGACCGGCGCCGATGGGCACCAACCAGTGTGGCGGACGTCAACCACCGGGTATCGAGTGTACGGGACATCGCCGGTCAGGTCGAACCACCGTAGGCAAGCCCACATCCCTGCCCGGCCCACGGCCGGGACCAGCCGGGCCGGAATGGCGGCATCCGGGCCGATCGCCACCGATAATGGCTGATATGGCAGCACAGGCTCGGCAGTGGCGGATGAGCGTGCGTACACGCGCGCTCGCCGCGCTCATCGGCCTTGCCGCCCTGGCGATGGCTGCTGCTGGGCTCACCGCCTACCAGCTGGAGCGCGATCACACCGCTCAGGTGCTGGACGATTCGCTGGAGCGGAACGCCAATGAGATCCGCACGCTGCACGAACAGGGGGTGGACCCGGCCACCGGTGAACCGTTCGCCTCCGTGGATGCGGTGCTGCGGACCGCGCTGAGCCGGGTGGTGCCGGCGGAGAACGAGGCGCTGGCAGGGTTCATGGGTAGTGAGCTGTCCCACGTGCCGAGCGTGATCACCTCGTTCCGGATCCAGGACGATCCCGAGCTGATGGCGGCCGTGGCTCCGGTCAGCACCTGGTCCAGGGCCGACGTCATGACCGTGGACACCGACCAGCGCAGCTACCGGGTGCTCGGGCTCCCGGTGCAGAGCAGTGGCGAGGGACCGAACGGTGCGGTGGTGATCGCCTTCGACCTGGACGCCGAGTACGCCGGCCTGAACAACACCTTCGGGACGTATGCGTTGGTGGCGGTGGTCGCGCTGGTCTGGATCACGATCATCGGTTGGTTCGTGGTGGGCCGGATGCTGCTGCCGGTCACGGTGCTGCGCACCACAGCCGCTGAGATCAGCTCCTCGGACGACCTCTCCCGCCGGATCCCGGTGACTGGGAAGGACGATCTCGCCGCACTCACCGACACGGTGAACGGGATGTTCGCACGTCTTGAGCACACGTTCGCCTCCCAGCGTCAGCTCCTCGACGACGTCGGGCATGAGTTGCGTACGCCGCTCACGGTGGTCCGGGGTCACCTGGAGCTGATGGACGCCACCGATGCCCAGGACGCGGCGGACACCCGTGCACTGGTCCTTGACGAGGTGGACCGGATGAACCTCCTGGTGGAGGACCTGATGACGCTCGCCAAGGCCCGACGCCCGGACTTCGTCACCCGGGTCCCGGTGGACCTGGCCCGGCTCACCGACGAGGTGCTGGCCAAGGCCGAGCCGCTGGGTGAGCGCCGCTGGGTGCTGGACTCACTGGCCGACGTGCAGCTGGACGCAGACCCACGGCGGCTCACCCAGGCGTGGCTGCAGCTGGTGTCGAACGCGGTGAAGTTCTCTGCCGACGGCTCCACCGTGGCCATTGGCTCCCGGTACTCTGCGGCGACCGGAACGGTGCGGCTCTGGGTGCGGGACGAGGGGTCGGGGATCGAACCGGAGGACCAGGCGCGGATCTTCGACCGGTTCGAACGGCTGGATCCGTCGGTCGAGGGAACCGGGCTGGGCCTGTCCATCGTGGCCCTGATCGCCGAGGCGCACGGCGGGCGGGTGGACCTGGACTCCACTGCCGGTGCGGGCAGCACGTTCAGCATCGTGCTACCGATCGCAGGTGAGGAGAAGGCACTGCAGACCGAGGAGAGGATGACCCGATGAGCCAGATCCTGATCGTGGAGGACGAGGAACGGATCGCCTCGTTCGTGGCGAAGGGCCTGCGGGCAGCCGGCTACTCCCCCACAGTGGTCTCCACCGGTACCGAGGGCATCGATCTGGCCAGTACCGGTGAGTTCGACCTGCTCATCCTGGACCTCGGGCTCCCGGACCAGGATGGCTTCGACGTGCTCAACACCATCCGCGGGCAAGGGGGGACGCTGCCGGTGATCATCCTGACCGCCCGCTCCTCGGTCACCGATACGGTCACCGGTCTGGAGAGTGGCGCTGACGACTACATGGCCAAGCCGTTCCGGTTCGAAGAGCTGCTCGCCCGGGTGCGGCTGCGGCTGCGCACCGAGCCGACCGGTGAGGGCTCGGCCGTGCTCAGTCACGACGGTCTGATGCTCGACCTGCGGACCCGGCGGGCGACAGTCGGCGGGCGTGAGGTGGACCTGTCCGCCCGGGAGTTCACGCTCGCGGAGACCTTCCTGCGCAGCCCTCGCCAGGTGCTCAGCAGGGAACAGCTGCTCTCCCGGGTGTGGGGCTACGACTTCGACCCGGGATCGAATGTGGTGGACGTGTACGTGCGCTACCTGCGCAAGAAGCTCGGTGCGGACCGCTTCGAGACCGTCCGGGGAATGGGCTACCGGCTGCGCTAGCAGCAGATCCAGCGGTTCGCCCGCCGCACGATGCAGACGGGCACGGGTGCCCCGGAGACAGACCGACCCCGGCACCACGCTGGGCGGTACCGGGGTCGGTGGGTGACTGGCGGACTCAGTCCCCGGAGTCGGCCGACGGGGCGCTCTGCGGGCTCGCCGGGCTGTTCGGGGAGTTGGGGCTGTTCGGGGAGTTCGGGCTCGCCGGCGTGTTCGGGCTTGCCGGGCTGGCGGGGGTGTTCGGGCTGGCGGGGGTGTTCGGGCTGGCGGGGGTGTTCGGGCTTGCCGGGCTCGCCGGCGTGTTCGGGCTCGCCGGGCTCGCCGGCGTGTTCGGGCTCGCCGGCGTGTTCGGCGTCCGCGGGGACTGGGCCGACTGAGCTGTCTGCGCTGACTGGGCGGTGACAGCCGTGGTGGCGCTGTCCGATGCGACGTTCGCCGGGTCAGCAGTCGGCTCCGCGCTCCCGCCGCCGGTGGCAGCCTCGAGCACCGGACCGGCCAGCTGCGCCGTCTTGGCTGTGCTCGCAGTGGGCGAGTCCTGCAGACCGTCGGATCCGGCGGCCGCAGCAGTGGCAGCGATCCCCAGCACTCCCAGTGCCCCGGTCGCGATCCAGGCGGTACGTGTCTTCATGTCGTCTCCTCAGAACGTGTGGTCCCGCCTGCTGCGGGATCCTTCACGAGTGATCGTGGCGGGCCCTGATGAGAGGACCAGGACAAGACGGTGAGAGGTCTCTCATCTGCTCCGAGCAGAACCGTCTGCGCTCGTCTCGACCCACCGCGGACGGTGTCAGTCGTCGTGGACGGTGTCAGTCGTCATCCGGGGAATCGGCACTCGGCGGGGAAGCCGGGCTCTGGGCCGACTGAGCACTCTGGGCGGACTGTGCAGGAGTCTGTGCGGAGACCGGTGATGCGAGGGACACCGTCTCGGGCTGATCGCTACCGCCGGAGCCACCGTTCCCGGAGCCACCGTTGCCCGACCCACCGTTCCCGGACCCACCGTTCCCGGAGCCACCGTTCCCGGAATCGCTGTTCCCGGAGTCACCAGACCCGCTCCCGGACTGACCACCCGAGGCGCCGTCCTCGCTCGGGCGCGCACCGCCGTCGCCGGCAGCAGTGGACCCCTGGGTGACCTCCTGGGTCGGGGTGACCACGATCGCCTCGCCGGGAGCGGGAGTCGCACCGCTGGGACTGGTGGCCAGTACGGCGGCCACCACCCCGGCCACCCCGAGCACACCGGTCGCCATCCAGGTCGTGTTCTTGTTCATCGTTCCTCCGTCCTTTTCAGCCGTGCTCCATCTCGGGAGCCGCAGCTGCCAGCTGTTGAGCGCGGCCGAACCACTCCTCGGCCGTCGCGAGTCTTTCTGCCGCCAGGTCCGGTGTGGTCCCGGCCACCAGCGAGAGCACCACGCCCGCCACCCGGGCCGCCAGGGCCGCCGGGTCGCAGGTGCGTGCAAGCACCTCGAACCACTCGATCACCAGCTCGTCGCCGTGCGGGTAGATAGTCGGCGCCAGCGATCGCAGCACCGCCAGGTGCCCGAGCAGGGTGGCGAGGTCGTCCTCGCGCAGACCGGGCCCGAGCGAGTCCAGATCGATCACCGCACTGACCCGGCCATCGGCGGTAAAGATGTTTGCCTCGTAGAAGTCTCCGTGGGTCGGCACCGTCGGGCCGGTGGGGCGCTCGGCCAGCAGGCTCTCGACACCACTCTCGATCGCATCGATCCGCGCGCTCTGGTCCGGGAGTGCGCCGCGGGCCGCTGCCGCGTGGAAGTCGATCCGGTCCACCCAGGAGGACCGCGCGCCGAGCTCGAGCACCCCTGCCGGGAGCCGGTCGAGCCAGGCCACCACCTCGCTGGGATCGGGCAGACCGTCGGGGTGGGTACGGGCGGCAGCGATCGCCTCTGCCAACGGGCGCCCGTCCGCAGAGGCGATCACCAGCGTCGTCGGCAGCGGGCGGGCGAGCACCTGCGGGGCCCGGTGCTGCGGTGCCTCGAGCAGCCGGTGCCGCCGTTCCAGCCGACGGGCGCGGCGCTCGGGAAGTACTTTGAGGAACGTCGTCACCTCGCCCACCACGGCCCGGATCACCGCTCGCCGGGTGGGTCGGTAGCTGAGCAGCTGGAGCCGTGCCGGGGCACCGTCCCCCACACCCACCTCCTGCAGCCAGCCACCGACTGTCGCCGGGTCGAGCGCTTGCTCCAGTCCGGGCAGCAACGGATCCTGGGCGCGCCGCCACACCCGCACAGTGCGCACGCCGTCCTGCAGCACCGCCACCCCCCGGCCGTCCGGGACCTGCGCAGTGGAGGCCACCAGGTACTCGCTCACCGGCACCCCGGCGACGGCGTAGCTCACCCGGTACCCGACGCTCACCCCGGCGCCGGGCCGGTGGTGCACGGAGTCCACTTCGGCACGCCAGTCCGTGACCGTCTCCGTACTGGCGTCGGCCGAGGCGTGCCGGCCCGGCGGGCCGGACCTGGTCGAGCCGATGACGGCGAGGCGGAGCAGCTCACCGGCGTCGGAACCGGTGAGCACCTCGATCGTCTCGCGCTCGAGCGCAGGGCTGGGCATGCCCCCATCACACCATTGATAGCCACCGCGAAGATGAGCAGAAGATGAGAAAGCTCTCATCTTCGCTGGCCAGACTCCTACAGTGGACAGGTGGTCCGAGATCTGCGCACCCTGCCGAAGGCACACCTGCACCTGCACTTCACCGGCTCGATGGACCCGCGCACGCTGGTGGAGCTGGCCGATGAACAGCAGATCTCCCTACCGGACTCGCTGCGCGCCGCCGTCGCGCCCGAGGCCGCGCTGCGGCTCCCCGCCAACGAGCGCGGCTGGTTCCGGTTCCAGCGGATGTACGACGCCGCCCGCGCTGTGGTCCGGTCCGAGGACATCATGCGCCGGTTGGTGCACGAGGCCGCTGCGGCCGATGCCGCCGAAGGGTCCCGGCGGCTCGAGCTGCAGGTGGACCCGACGTCCTATGCACCGTTCGTCGGTGGCATCACCCCCGCCCTGGAAATCGTGCTGGACGCCGCCCGCGCGGCCAGTGCGGACACCGGCGTCGAGGTCGCGATCATCGTGGCCTGCTCCCGCACCCGGCACCCACTGGATGCCCGCACCCTGGCCCGGCTGGCCGCCCGGCACGCCGATGACGGCCCCGGTGGGGTGATCGGCTTCGGGCTGAGCAACGACGAGCGCCGCGGCGAGACCTCCGACTTCGCCGGTGCGTTCCAGATCGCCGCCCGGGCCGGGCTCGCCCTGGTGCCGCACGGTGGGGAGCTGCTCGGGCCCGACCATGTGCGAGACGTGGTGGCCCACCTGCACCCGGACCGGCTCGGGCACGGGGTACGGGCGGCCGAGGACCCGGCATTGCTGGAGCGACTGGTGGCCGACGGTATCGCGTTCGAGGTGTGCCCGGCCTCGAACGTCTCCCTGGGTGTGTACAGCCACGACCGGGACGTCCCACTGGCCGAGCTGCACGCCGCGGGGGCGCAGATCGCCCTGGGTGCGGACGATCCGCTGCTGTTCTCCTCTCGGCTGCTCGCGCAGTACGCCAGCGCACGAGAGGTGCACGGGTTCAGCGATGCCCAGCTGGCGGACCTGGCCCGGTCCTCGATCGCCGTCTCCCGGGCATCGGCGAGCACGAAGACGCGGCTGGTCGCCGAGGTGGACGACTGGTTGGCTGCCCCGGACGGCTAGCAGGTCAGCCGCTGGGCTCAGTCATCCTCGGTCACGGGATCGGACGGCGAGAACCAGCCTGCCCCGAACCACCACGTGCCGTCCGAGCGGTGTCCGCCACGCACGTAGCGGTACTCCTCCTCCTGCAACGGTTCCGCACCCACGTAGGCCCACGCGCCGCCGTGCCCGGTGACCGAGAGCTCGATCGGCTCCTGGGTGGGCGCTACCACCGCCAGCCGTCCACGCACATCTTCGGACATCCCGACGTTCAGCTCACCGAAGATCGGGAACTCCCCGGAGCGGGCGATCACCGGCTCGGTCTCCCGCGCCTCCACCGCCGGGTCCACAGTGCCCTGCTCGTAATCGGTCTCGGTGTACACCACCAGCGCCGCCACCTCCCCCTCCGGGGCGATGCCGACCACCAGCCGCTCAGCCGGTGACCGACCGTACCCACCATCGGGCCGCTCCGTGACGAGCACCGTCCAGGTCGTCTCGGGGTCGTCGAGGACACTCAGCTGCTCCACCTGCTCCGCCGTGGGTGCCTCGGCGTCCTCGTCAAGCAACGCATGCGGATCCTCCTCCACCCCTGCCACGTACGCCTGCGCCGTCGCGATCGCCTCCTCCTCGTCCGGTGGGATCGCGCAGGCGCAGGACGCCGAGCTACCGATCACCAGCACCACCACGCCCACCACGACGAGCAGGACCACGAGGATCCCGGAACCGATAGCGACCTTGACGCCGACAGAACGTGCCATAACGATCACTCTGCCAAGGTGACGGTCCGCCGTCGATGGGCACAACTGCCCGCTCGATCGGCGGCATCGCGCGGATCGGCGGCGGCCCGCGGCCGTTACAGTTGCAGTCCCACCAGCACCGGTTCCGGCACGAGCCGGATGCCGAACCTGGCGTGCACACCGTCGCGCACCTCGCGAGCCAGGTCCAGCAGCTGCTCGGCGCTGGCCCCGCCCCGGTTGGTCAGGGCGAGTACATGCTTGGTGGACAGCGCCGCGGCCCCGGGCATTCCGTGCCCCTTGCGGAACCCGGAGTGGGCGATCAGCCAGGCGGCACTGGTCTTCACCTGGCCCGGGCCGGCCTCGAACCGTGGTGCCTCGGCCGGGAGCAGGTCCGCCTGCGCAGCCGGGAGCACCGGGTTGGTGAAGAACGACCCGGCACTCCAGGTGTCGTGGTCAGCCGGGTCGAGCACCATCCCCTTGCCGCCACGCAGTGCCAGCACCGCCTCGCGCACCTCGGCCGACGGTGCCCGCTCCCCCACCTCGACGTCCAACGCCCGGGCCAGCTCCGGATAGCGCACCGGGGCCGAGGTGTCCGCCAGTACCAGCTGGAACCCCACGTCCAGCACCACATGCCGCGGGGTGGGCCGCCAGGCCGTGCCGGTCCCGTCGTCCTCGAAGGACTCCTTGAGCACCGAGGTCCGGTACCCGAAGCCCAGCTCGGCGCGGGCCAGCGTCCGGACCCGGCCGGTCGCACGGTCCCAGGTGCGCACCGAGGAGATCACCTCGGCCACCTCCTGGCCGTAGGCCCCGACGTTCTGCACCGGGGTGGCGCCGGTGCTGCCGGGGATACCCGCGAGCGCCTCGATCCCCCGCCACCCCTCGGCCACCGCGCGCAGCACCACATCGTCCCAGACCTGCCCGGCCGGGACCCGGATCGCGGCACCGCCGCAGGAGTCCGCAGACTCCACGGTGATCCCGCGGCGCGCATCGCGCACCACGACGCCGTCGAACGCGGTGTCCGCGGCGAGCACGTTGGACCCACCACCGAGCACCAGCAGCGGAACCCCCTCGGCGTCTGCAGCCGCGATCGTGGCGATCAGCTCCTCCTCGGAGGTGGCCGCCACCAGCGAGCGCACCGGACCGCCCACCCGCAGCGTGGTCAGCTGGGCCAGCGTGGTGGTCACATCCTGCTCAGCGGCCGTCCTCATGACCTGCCACTCTACGACTTGCCGGATCGGCCGTGGGGCCGGTCGGGGCACCTGTCTGGTCCTCGTCCAGCGGGGGCCGGGCGGCGGGGATCACCACCAGCCCGATCACCAGCGGCACCAGGATCACCAGCAACGCGCTGCGGGTGCCGATCACGTCCGCGAGCAGGCCGAGCACGCCCGGACCCACCAGGAAAGCGGTATAGCCGATGGTGGAGACCACCGAGAGCCGGGCGGCGGCCTTCATCGGCTCATCGGAGGCGGCACTCATCCCGACCGGGAACCCGAGGGCGGCGCCCATCCCCCACAGCACCGCACCGCCGAGGGCCACCGGCAGACTCGGCACCAGGCAGAACACCGCCAGCCCGACGATCGCCATCGCAGTGCACAACCGCAGCACCGCCACCCGCCCGAACCGGTCCAGCAGCCAGGTGCCGAGGAAACGCATCGTGGTCATCCCGACCAGGAAGATGGTCAGGCCACTCGCGCCGACGTCGTTGGACACCTCGAAGCCGTCCACCACAGCGAGAGCGAGCCAGTCGTTCGCGGCGCCCTCGGTGAGGGCGGCGGCGAGGACCACCAGGCCCACCATCAACGTACGCGGCTCCAACCAGACCCGCGCGAAGGAGGTGTGCGTGCGGTGGTGCGTTGCGCCGTCGGCGGCTGGTTCGGCCTGCGGTTCGGGCAGGAAACCGCGGCTGAGCACGATCACCGCAACCAGGGCGAGACTGACCACGGTGAGCACGTGCAGCGGCACACCGATCCCGGTGCGGATCGCCACCGCGCCGAGCCCAGCGCCGGCCACGGTGCCGACGGAGAAACCGCCGTGGAAGGCGGGCATGATCGCCCGGCCGAGGGCCTGTTCCAC
>DXBY01000061.1 GCA_019116305.1 Candidatus Ruania gallistercoris
GTGGAAGCGATGGGGAGTTCTGCCGACGTGCCCCGCCTGCCGTCAGCCGCTGCGCCGTGCCCGAAACCAGGAGCGGCCCGACCAGAACAACCCGATCGCGGCGACGGCCCACAGGATGACCCCTACGGCGCTGAAAGGCAGCGGCGGGCCAGCGTCGGTGGAGACCAGCAGGTAGGCCACGGCGGCGATCGGGACGGCAGCGCAGATCGCCGCGAGCGTGGTCAGGGCGATCAGTGCGCCCCGGGAGCCACGGAATGCCAGCGTGGTCAGGAGCAGTCCGATCCCGCCACCGATCGCAACGACTGCGCCGGTCAGCGATACCGCCCCGTTCGTTGCCGCCAGGACGCTGTCGCGGTCGGTGCCGGTGGCCCGGATCATCGTTGCTACCCCAGCAGCGACCAGGCCGGCCGAACCGATCCAGGCGAGGACCGCCCCCGCGGTGACCGTGCCCGGACGCGGCACAACCCCCAGGCCCGCGTGGGCGTGGGGGTTGTGCGGGTAGTGAGAGCCTTCGGTCATGCCCGCGGGGCGTCGTACCAGGACTTGCCAGACCAGAACAGAGCGGTGGCGGCGATGACCCAGATGAGCGGGAGCAGCGTGCCGCCGGTACCGGAGTCCGTGAACACCGAGCCCAGGCTGAGCAACACATAGATTCCGGCGAAGATCGTCAGCCCGATCAGGGCGCCCTTGGATCCGCGGAACGCGAACAGCCCAAGGATGAACGGGATGACCCCGATCACCAGGAGGACGATGCCGACCACCGCGATGGCTCCGGTGGCGAAGCCGGAGGCCTCACCGAACGCCTCGGTGAACGCCTGGCTCCCGGCGAGGGCGAAGATTACGATGATCAGCCCGAGCAGGATCATCACGCCGCAGCCGATGAAGGTCATCACCGCACCGGCGGTCACCGTGCCCGGTCGCTGCTGCGGCATCCCGACCTGTGCGTACGGGTCGCCATAGCCCCCCGGCGCGCCGTAGCCCGGGGCCATCGGGGTCTGACCGGGTGCGCCGTAGCCCGGGGCCGCCGGGGGCTGACCGGGTGCGCCGTAACCGGGCGCGGGTGGGGTGGAGTGGGCCGGACCGTAGCCCGGCTGCTGCGGGGGCTGGCCACCCTGGGGCTGGCCGGGCTGGGGGTAGCCGCCCGGCTGCTGCGGGTCGGGCTGGTTCGGCGGATAGGACAAGGCGTCTCCTCGGTCGTCTGGTCCCGCTATTGTGGCAAAGTCGGGGCGTCGAGGCGAGGGGGAGATGTTCCCGGCCGGTGGCCGCTGCGCCGCTGGCTCCTGCGGGTCCGCTCACCTGCGCACCCGGTGCAGCCAGAGCTGCACCACAGCGACCACCCCTGCCAGGGATGGCAGTGCGGCGAGGATGCCGAGCCCGGTCGGCACCAGCCGGTCATAGGCACCCATCGGCGCGGCCGTGACGGAAGCAATGACCGTGGCCGCGACGACCCACAGCACGCTCGCGACGACGGGTACCCAGCGGCGTAGGCGTGCCGTGGCCCGAAGGGTGATCAGCCAGCCGACGATGCCGAGCAGTCCGATCACACCCAGTCCGGCCGCGAGCGCCGTCGTATCGGCGTCAATCCACTCCTGGGGCCAGTCGGGATAGGTGGCGCGCACATGGGCCTCGATGGTGCCGGTGCTCACCACGTCGAGCAGTGGTGCCACGGTGGCCAGGGCGCTCAGCGCGAGGCCGGCCCACAGGGCCGGAGCCGCGGGGTGCCGGGTCCGAGCCTTCGTGTCGGCGGGAGGTGCGGTCGTGGTCATCAGAGTTCCTCTCGGTCAGAGATAGGCTGGTTCCACCGTGGTACTTGGAACTTGAGACACCATATCCCAACTAGGGCGGAGTGACCATGCCTATTTCCGACGATCCCGAGCCGGCCCGGCCCGAGCGGCCCTCGACGATCGGGCGCCGCCGGCCCCGGCTGAGCGACGAGCAGACCGAGCAACGGATGCTCGCCACCGCCGCGCAGGCGCTGTCTCGGGAGGGCCTGACCGTCAGCCTCGACCACATCCGCCTGGAGGACGTGATCCGCGAGGCGGGCGTTTCCCGGAGCACCGCCTACCGCCGCTGGCCGAACAAGGACCTCTTCCTCGGCGACCTGCTGCTGGAGCTGGCCAGAGCCAGCGAGCCGATGGCGATGACCGGCGCCCAGGAGGCCAGCGATGCCATCCGAGACGTAGTGCTCGCCCGCCTCGATCTGCTCACCTCCCCGCAGGGCCGGCTGCAGCTGGCGGCCGAGGTGCTCCGCGAGGTGGGGGCGGCAGACTTCCGGCGAGTGGTGGCCACCCCGCAGTGGCGCACCTATCTCGCCCTCACCGTGAGCGCGGTGAGCATGCCGGAGGGTTCGTTGCGCCACCAGGTGATGGAGACACTCGCCGCCTCCGAGCGCGCCTTCATCCAGGGCATCGTCCGCAGCCACCGCACCGGGCACCGCCTGCTCGGCCTGCGCATCCGCCCCGAGACCGGTCTGGACTACACCGCGCTCGCCCAGTTCGCCAACGCGGCGATGCGCGGCCTGGTCAGTCAGACGATGGTCCGCCCCGAGGTCGCCGAGGAGGAGTTCGACGGCGAGATCTTCGGCGTCCAGGGCGGATGGAGCCTGCCCAGTCTGGTCTCGGTGGCCGGGCTGAGCTTCCTGGAGCCGGACCCGGAGATCAGTTGGGACGAGGAACGCATCACGGTGCTACGGGCGCGGCTGGAGAGTGGGGAGAACCTCCTCGAGCACGAGTCAGATCCAACCGGCTAGCCGGCCGAGACTAGGCTCGATGACTATGACAGCCACGCTCGCGATGGAACACCTGCGGTCCGTGGTGGCCCCCGAAGCGTGGAGCACGGCCCCGGCCGATCTGGCCCGGATGTCCCACGATGCCTCGCACTACCTGCTCACCCCCCGCGCGGTGGTGACACCGGGCAGCCTGCCGGAGCTGGTGGCGGCACTGGCCGCAGCCCACCGCGCGAGTCTACCGGTGACCTTCCGCGCGGGCGGCACCTCACTGTCCGGGCAGGCCGGCACCGACGGAGTGCTGATCGACACCCGCCGGCACTTCCAGCGGGTGGAGGTCCTCGACGACGGCGCGCGGGTGCGCTGCCAACCCGGGGCGGTGCTGCGCCGGGTGAACGCGATTCTCGCGAGGTACGGCCGCAGCCTCGGCCCGGACCCAGCCAGCGAGATCGCCTGCACCGTGGGCGGGGTGGTGGCGAACAACTCCTCCGGGATGACCTCCTCGGTGGCCGCCACTGCCTACCGCACCCTGGACTCGATGGTCTACGTGCTCGCCTCCGGCACCGTGATCGACACGGCCGATGCGGATGCCGATGCCCAGCTCGCCCGCCGCGAGCCCGAGCTGCATCGCGGCCTGGCGGCCCTGCGGGACCAGGTGCGCACCGACTCCCGGCTGCGGGGCACCATCGAGCACCAGTTCTCGATGAAGAACACGATGGGCTACGGCCTGAACGCGCTCCTCGACCATGACCAGCCGGCGGACATCCTCGCCCACCTGATGGTCGGCTCGGAGGGCACCCTCGGCTACATCGCCTCCGTGGTGCTGCGCACAGTGCCGGTGCCGAAGGCGCGCGCCACCACGCTGCTCATGCTGGAGGACATCGGCGCCGCCACCGAGGCGCTGCCCGGGCTGCTCGGCGCCGGTGCCCGCGCGGTGGAGCTGATGGACGCCGCGGCGTTGCGGGTGGCGCAGTCGCTGCCCGCCGCCCCGCAGACCCTGCGGCAGATGAAGGTCACCGACCACACGGCGCTGCTGGTGGAGCTGCAGGCTACCGACGAGGCCGAGCTCGCCGAGCAGGCCGACGCCGCCCGGCCGGTGATCGACGCACTCCCGCTGGCCGCTCCGGCGGAGCTCACCCGCGACTCCGCCGCGCGCGCCTCGCTCTGGGTGGTGCGCAAAGGCCTGTACGCCGCTGTGGCCGGTGCCCGGCCCCCGGGCACCACGAACCTGCTCGAGGACATCGCCGTTCCCCCGGAGGCGCTCACCGGGACCGTGCGGGACCTGAGCCACCTGCTGCGCTCCCGCGGCTACGGCGATGCGGTGATCTTCGGGCACGCGCGGGACGCGAACCTGCACTTCATGATCACCCCGCACCTGGACGACCCGGCCGAGCTGGCCACGTACGAGGCGTTCACCGAGGATCTGGTGGACCTGGTGCTGGGCGCCAACGGCACGCTCAAGGCCGAGCACGGCACCGGCCGGATCATGTCCGCCTATGTGCGCCGGCAGTTCGGCGACGAGCTGTACGAGGTGATGGGCACGATCAAGGCCCTGTGTGACCCGCGCGGCATCCTCGCCCCCGGTGTGCTGCTGGACGATGACCCTCGCGCCCACGTACGGAACCTGAAGGTCATCCCCGAGGTGGGCTCCGCCGTCGACCGTTGTGTGGACTGTGGCTTCTGCGAACCGGGGTGCCCCTCCCGGAACACCTCCACCACACCGCGGCAGCGGATCGCGTTGCTGCGGGAGGCCGCCCAGGCCGATGCGCCCACCCGTGCGGCGATCGAGCACGCCTACGACTACGACGCCGTGGACACCTGCGCCGCAGACTCGTTGTGCGCGATCTCCTGCCCGGTCTCGATCGACACCGGTGCGGTGATGAAGGACTTCCGGTCCGAGCGGCACGGGTCGCTGGCCCGCCGCGCCGGTTCGGCGGTGGCCAGCCAGTGGGGCCCGGTCACCGTGGGTCTGCGTGCAGGGCTGTCGGTCGCCGACGCCGTGCCGTCAGCGGCTCTGTCCGGTGTCACCTCGGCGTTGCGGAAGGTGGTGGACCCGGAGTGGCTGCCGCAGGTCGGGGCAGATCTGCCCGGCCCGGGTTCGCGCCGGTCCGCGTTGCTCACCCCAGCTACTGCCGACGGCGCAGGTCCCCCGGCGAGCGCCACTGCCGGTGCCGTAGCCGCTGCCGGTGCAGCCGATGTGCTGTTCTTCCCCTCCTGCACTGGTGCGATGTTCGGACCGGCCGCCGGCGGTGCGGGCGCAGCGTCGGCCTTCCTCACGCTGTGCGAGCGGGCCGGATTGACCGTGGCGCTGGTGCCGGGGATCGACGGGCTGTGCTGTGGCACTCCGTGGTCCTCGAAAGGCTTCACCGACGGGCAGAACCTGATGGCGGCTCGGGTGGCGGAGGCGGTCCAGCAGGCGGTGGTGGGCCGGAACCCGGACGCTGGGCCGTTGCCGCTGGTGTGCGACGCCGCCTCCTGTACCCAGGGGTTGGCTGAGCTCGCGAGTCACCTGGACCCGGTCCGGGCCACACTGTTCGCCGAGTGGCAGGTGCTGGACGCGGTGACCTTCGTGCACCGGGCGGTGCTGCCCCGGCTCGAGCTGGATCCAGCCGCCCGGGTGGAGTCGATCGCCGTCCATCCGACCTGTTCCACCGAGCACCTCGGGATCCACGACGACCTGGTCGCGGTGGCCGGAGCCGCAGCCCGGGAGGTGCAGGTGCCGCCGTCCTGGGGCTGCTGCGGCTTCGCCGGCGACCGGGGCATGCTGCACCCGGAGCTGACCGCCGGCGCCACCGAGGCCGAGTCCGCCGAGATCGCCGACCTGGAGGTCGAGCAGGGTCTGTTCGCGGCGTACGCTTCCTGTAACCGCACCTGCGAGATGGGCATGTCCCGGGCCACCGGTCGCGACTACGAGCACGTGCTCGAGGTGCTCGCCCGGGTGACCCGCTGACCTCTGGCGCGCCCGCGCCGAACGAGTGTCACGCAAAGTCGGGCACGGGTGCCCGCTTCTTCGTGACCTTGTGCCGCGGCGACCTCAGGTGTTGATGCCGAGGTAGGCCTGCACCACTCGGT
>DXBY01000062.1 GCA_019116305.1 Candidatus Ruania gallistercoris
GCTCGGGCGAGTCTAAGTCTCAACCTCAGGTTGAGGTGAGCGGAGTTCTCCTCGCCATAGGAACGCTCTGCTCAGGTCGGTCCCGGTCCGTCCCGGTCGGAGAAGTCCTCCGGTTCAACCGAGTCGAGGAACTCCCGGAACTCCGCGACCCGCTCCTCGGCCTCCGCCGCTCCCATCTCCCCGACCATGCGCACGTGCGCATGGTCGTCCTCGTCCACGTCCAGCACCACAGCGGCGGCCTGCAGCACGGGTTCGGCGCACCACACCCCCACCTGGGCGCGCAGCGCCAGGGCAATAGCATCCGAGGCGCGGGCATCGACCCGCTGCCCGTTGGAGAGCACCAGCTCGGCGATGAACGTGCCCTCCCGCAGCTCGATGATGCTCACCTGGACCAGTTCCACCCCGGTCGCTGCCAGAGCGCTGAGCAGCAGATCGTGCGGACCGGGCCTGGGCAGGCTCATCCCTGCCTGGGCCGTCGCGATCGCCACCCCCTCGTGCGGTCCGATCACGATCGGCAGCGACAGTTCGCCGTCGGACTCGGTGAGCACCACGAGCACTTCGTGCTCCGGCGCGTTCAGCCGGACACGTACACCGAGCACACCCATCCTTCGCACCCCTCCACGCTACGCCGCGCGCGGGTGGAACGCGACGGGTGTCTACTCCAGCCGGTCGACCGCCGAGCGGAGCAGCGCCGTGTGCAGGGCGGTGAACGTCTTCGCCAGCTCACTGGCCTGTGCGTGCGAGCGTGCGCGGGCGCCGCTCGCCGACGGGCCACTGCGCTGGGACCGGACCGGGGCAACGATCTGCTCGATCAGGTCGACCTGCCGGTCGGCCGCGTTGCGGACGGTGCGCAGGTGCCGGTGATCGATGCCGTGCTCTGCCAGCTGGCCGGCCAGGATGGCGATCTCCACCGCGATCGGTGGATACTTCTCCCCCGCGTCCATGGGCAGCAGCCCACCCCGGGTGAGCGCGTCCACGGTGGCGGCGTCACAACCGGCCCGTTCGGCCACTTGTGTGGCGGTGAGCCGGGCCGGGGCGTCAGTCACGACCAGGTCGCCGTCCTCGGTGACCACCCGGGCTCCGGGGGCCGGGACATCGGGGCCGCCCTGGTCCAGCTCGGCGAGGCGTTCACGGACCACCTTCCACGGCAGGAACGAGTCCCGCTGCGCGGCGAGGCAGAACCGGAGCCGTTCCACGTCCGCCTGAGAGTAGGTGCGGTACCCGGACGGTGTCCGGTGCGGACTGACCAGGCCCTGGTCCTCCAGGAACCGAATCTTCGAGACCCGGACCGCCGGGAACTCCCGCTGCAGGATGGTCAGCGCCGAGCCGATCGTCATCGTCGGGGTGCGGGAGACGCCGAACGGCCAGCCGCCCTCCTCCTGGTCACCGGTGGGCTCGGCACCCCGGGCGGCCGCTCCGGCCGGGCTCACTGCTCGTCGGCGGGGGCCGGGGCCGCCGAGTCCTCGTCACGGCGCGGACTCGGGTGGAAGGTCAGCCGGTACTTGCCGATCTGTACCTCGTCGCCGGCGTGCAGCACGGCATCGTCGATCCGGGAGCGGTTCACGTAGGTGCCGTTCAAGCTGCCGATGTCCCGGACCGTGAACTGCCCGGCCGAACCGATGAACTCGGCGTGCTTGCGGGAGACGGTCACGTCGTCCAGGAAGATGTCCGCGGCCGGGTCCCGACCCGAGGTGACCCGGGCGGCGTCCAGGAGGAACCGGGCGCCGGCGTTCGGTCCGTGCTGGACGATCAGCAGCGCGGAGTGCGGGGGCAGCGCCTCGACCGCTGCCCGGTCGCTGGCATCGATCGCGCCAGGTGGCAGCTCCTCGTACTCGCCCGGGCTGATCCGGCCCAGGGCCGCAGTGGTGTGGGGCGCCGGGCTGCTGCCGGTGGTGGAGTCCGCACCCGTCGGGTTCGTCTCGTCGTCCGGAGCTGTCATCGCGCGCCTCCCCGTGCCTGTGTGCCTCGCGGCGGATCGCCATCCGCACCGGGCTTGGCGGATGGGTGTGGATCGTTGACTCTACCGGGTCCACTCTAGTTCCAGACAACAGGTCCGGACAGCCCGACCGGCACGAGGGGCTTGTGCCGGCGCAGGCCCTCCTGCCGACGCCGATCCGGTCAGTCCTCCGGATCGGCGGGCACCGCGTACTCCGGGTCGGCCACGTCCCGCACGGCGGTGATCTGCACCAGGTCGCGTTGCACCAGCTCGACCGTGGCGCCGGCGGTGCGCATGCTCGCCAACGCCCCACCGGGGATGTCCAGAGCCACGGCTAGGGTCTCGGCGTTGCCGATCACCCGCCACTCCTGAGGGGAGCTGATCAGCTGCCCGTCCACCTCGACGCCCTCGACGGTGTCCACGAACGCCGAGGAGGCGGTCAGGCGCTGACCGGAGACGGCGATCGCCTCGGCACCGGCATTGCGCATCTCCTCCAGCATGTGCACCATCCGCTGGGCGTCCACCCGAGTCTCCCCCTCCGTCACGGTGATCACGATCCCGGGGCCCTCCACCGGGACCGTCCCGGCCAGGATCGCCTGCAGCCGTGCGTAGTCCTCGGCCACCTGACGGTCGCCTGACCCGGAGGAGAGCGCAGCGAGGTCCCGGCGAAGCTGGGTGCGCTCCTCGGTGAGCTGTTCGTTGCGCTCGGTCACCTCGTCCATCAACCGCACCAGGTCGTCCTGGCGCAGAGCAGCGAACTCGTCATCCTGGGTCTGACGCACCTGCGCCACGATCCCGATCCCGAGCAGCACACTCATCACGGCGATCAGCACCTGGGCCCGCAGGCTCCGGCCGCGGCGGCGCCCGGAGACCCGCGGGCTGCCGGAGCGGTTCCCGGCGTCGTCGACGGCGGGAGAGACCGCCTCCCGCTCGTCACCGGGAGGTTCGGGTGTGCCGGAGGAATGCCGGGCGTTCATGCCTTGAACACGTGCCGCCGGATCGATGCGGCGTTGGAGAAGATCCGGATGCCGAGGACCACCACCACAGCGGTGCTGAGCTGGGAACCCACGCCGAGCTGGTCGCCGAGGAAGACCAGCAGCGCCGCGATCACCACGTTGAACAGGAAGGAGGTCACGAAGACCCGCTCGTCGAACACGTCCTCCAGCCGTGCCCGAACAGCGCCGAACAGCGCATCCAGCGCCGCCACCACCGCGATCGGCAGGTAGGGCTGGAGGTCAACCGGCACGGAGGGCTGCAGGATGAGGCCGAGCACCACCCCCACGATCAGGCCGGCCACGGCGATCATCGCACTCTCCCTCCGCCGTCAGAGCACAGTCTGACACGACACCGCCGCCGTGCCCGGTCCTCGATCATGACGATTCGATCACATAGCGCAGACCCGCCCCGGAGCCGCCGGGCAGCCCCAGGTCTTCGGCTGGCGTGATCGAGGAGGAGATGGAGTACTGCGAGGCCAGCAAGTTCAGTGCAGCGGCCGCGGGAGTCCGGGCGAAATCGGTCCGCAGCTCGTCCGGGTCGCCGATCGCCGAGATCACGTACGGCGAGACCAGGGGCTGCAGATCGACCAGGATCGCATCCCCGGCGGTGCGGATCGCTGTACGGGATGTCAGCCGGTGACCGTTGATGGCGATCGCCTCCGCACCCGCCGCCCAGAGCCCGTTCACCACGATCTGCAGATCGCCGTCTCGGACCCGTTCGTCCTGAGTGCCCGGTTCGCCCTGGGTAGCGCGTTCGGAGTCCTCCATGGTGACCTGCACGCCCGGGCCGTGCACCGCCATCGTCCCCGCCCAGATGGAGAGCATCTCGGTCTCGGCCAGGAGTGCCTGCGCCTGCGGGCCGAGCACGCTGGCCTGCAGCTCGGTGATCTCCGCGCGCAGTGCTTCGTTGTCCTCGAGCAGCTCGTCACCGAGCGCGGACCGCTCGCGCAGCTCGTCGGCAAGCACACTGGAGGCGCTCGGTACCGCACCGGTCGGTACCCGTAGCTCGCGTGCCGCCCAGACGCAAGCGAAGCCGAGGGCCACGGCGAGCACGAAGTTCAGCGCCCGGCCGGCGATGGTCGGGGGTTTGGCCCGCCCGGACCGGCGCGCCTCAGCGGCTGCGGCATACCCCGGGTCCAGCGGACGCTCGATCACCTCGTTCAGCAGCGTCATCGAGGCGTCCACACGGCGACCGGTAGCGGTCCGGATGGCACCCGGCAGCTGTTGTGTCCTCATCCGGTGCCCCCGGCCCCCGGCTGTGCCCGGTACCAGCCGAGCACCTGGCGGAACTGGTTCAGGTAGAGCAGCCCAGCGGCCCAGTACAGGTACACCCCCCACAGGGCCGATGCCCAGCCGGCGATCCAGGCGATCGTGCCGACAGCGCCGTCGACGTGCGAGAGGAGCAGCAGCGGGAAGGCATACATCAGCGCGAACGTACCGGCCTTACCCGCCACGTGCACCGGGAATCCGTGATAGCCGAGCCGCAGCATCACTGGCAGGCAGGCGCCCACTGCAGCCTCCCGCGCCACGATCGCCACCACCAGCCACCACGGGATGATGTCCTGGTGAGCCAGGCCCACGATGGTGACCAGGATGAACAGCCGGTCCGCGGCGGGGTCCAGGAACCGGCCCAGCTTGGAGGTCTGGTTGAACCGGCGGGCGATCACGCCGTCCAACCAGTCGCTCGCCCCGGCGCCGACGAGCACCACGAAGGCTGCGATCAGGTATCCCTGCACGATCAGCACAGCGACCACCGGCACCAGCAGCAGTCGGAGCAGGGAGATGATGTTCGGGATGGTGAGCACGCGGTCGCTGACCGGTTCGGCGGCGGGTCCGCCCGGGTCTGGGTCCGGCGTCAGGCTCACGTGGCGACTGTATGCGATCGGGATGGGGCTCACCCAGACTCGGTCGCGATCTGGGACACTGGGCCCATGCTGCTCGCCTTCTCGATCGCACCGCTGGGCGCCGGGGAGTCCGTGACCGATGCGGTGGCGGACGCCGTGGCGATCGTCCGCGAGTCCGGTCTGCCCTACCGGCTGGACTCCATGTTCACCACCGTGGAAGGCGACTGGGAGGAGGTTTTCGCCGTGGTGCGCCGGGCCAGCGATGTGCTGACCGCACGCGGGCACCGGGTCTCCCTGGTGATGAAGGCCGATATCCGGGCCGGGCGCACCGGCGAGCTCACCGGCAAGGTCACCCGGGTGCAGGACGAGCTGGACCGACGCGAGGGTGAGCACTAGGCCGTGGAGCTGCTCACCGGGAGCGGTCTCGCGATCTCCGCCGGGCTGAACGCCTACGTTCCGCTGTTGTTGGTCGGGTTCCTCGGCCGGTTCACCGAGCTGGTCTCGCTCCCCTCGGCGTGGGCCTGGCTCAGTGGGGATGTGGCGCTGATCGTGCTGGGCGTGCTGCTGCTGGTGGAGGTGGTGGCGGACAAGGTGCCCTCGGTTGATCATGTCAACGACCTGTTGCAGACCGTGGTGCGACCGACCTCGGGCGGGATCGTGTTCGCCGCGGGCGGCGCACCGGTGGACGACGCCGGCCAGATCCTCTCGGCCGGGACGGTGCTGCCGGTCGTTGCCGGAGTGCTGCTCGCCCTCCTCACCCACCTGGCCAAGGCTGGGCTCCGTGCCGGGGTGAACCTGTCCACGGCCGGCGTGGGTGCCCCGGTGGCGTCCAGCGTCGAGGATGTGTTCTCGGTCTCCCTCTCTCTGCTGGCACTGCTCCTTCCGCTGCTGGTGCTGGTGGCTGTGGTCGGTGCTGTGGCCACGCTGGTCGGGGTGCGCCGGCGCCGACGACGGCGCGATAGGTTGAGGACGTGACATCCGGGATGCTCGTGCCCCCATGCCGGCGGTTCGGGCTGGACGAGCGCGAGGTCGTCCCGGCACCTACCGACCAGGGAGCACGATGAGCCAGCCCGACCGCACCCGGATCAGTCGGGACCGCCGGCTCTGGCGCCTGGGCACCCGGCAGATGATCATCACCCTGGTGCTGATCCTGCTGATCAACATCGTCGCCCGACGGCTCGGCCTGGGCTTCGGCGGCAGCATCGTGCTGTGCGCCGTGGTGGCGTTCGCCTGGCCGTTCGCGGTGACCTGGTGGCACCGGCGCCGGCGCTGACCGGCCTTCACTGCCCGGGCGGGTCCTCCGCGTCCTCGGCCTCGCGTGCCAGGTCCGGCAGGGCGATCCCGCCGGGATCGGTGGGGTACTCCGGCCGCTGGTAGTACGGGTCGGCGCTCTGCGGGTCGGGTCCGCTGGCCGGCGCCTCGGCCGGTGGCGGGCTGGCCGGGTAGTCGCCGCCGAGGTAGCCGCCGCGTGCCGGGTGTGCGTGCCCGTGCGGGTCCGGGAGGTCGGTCCTGGTCTCCGGTGACCTCTCGCCTTCGGCCTGTTCGACATCCTCGTGTCGGTCCCGGTCTCTGCCCTGACCCACGCCGCGCATCGTTCCTCCTCGGTCGGTGCCCTTCTCAGCATCGACCGCGCTGCCGCGACCGTCAACTGGAGGGAGGTCTGGCTCCGGCGGGTCCCTCGGTCTGGGCAGGTCGCGAGCAGCCGACCGTCCGCTCGGCTACTCCCCCACCTGGGCGTGCACCGCCACCTCGTCACCGGACGTGCGCACGGCTACCTGCGTGAGCCGCACCCCACCGACCAGGTGTCCTCCGAGCTCGATCCGGCGCCCTTCCCAGGCGTGCAGGTGTCGGCTGAGGACCGCCAGGCCCACCGAGACCAACGGGTTGGCACTGGAGACCTGCAGGTTGCTGAGAGTGAGCACGAGTGCCTCGTCCACCGCCGCTCTGCCCCGGCCCTCGACCGTGGCACGCAGGATCCCCCGGCGCACCTGTGCCTGTACGTGCACCTCCGCCTGGTTGCTGCCGGTGGCCTGCACCCCCAGCTGCACCGCAGTGAGGGTGAACCCTCGCTCGGCGAGGAGCGGGCGCCCGATCTCGAGCAGACCCGCCTCCAGGTCCGCCACCTGCGCCGCGAGGGTCACCTCCCCCTCAGTGCCCCCGGCGGCACCGCTCGACCGGTCCTGGTCCTGGGGCACCAGCCAGAGCAGCCCGGCATCATCTCGCGACCAGGCGGCCGGCACCCGGTGCAGCTCCCCGTGCATCCGCAGCCGCACCCCGCGCACGGTGAGCGGATCGGCCTGCAGGTCCACCCGGTCCACGGTCACCGGTGTACCGCCCGGACCGGGCACCTGGGCGGCGACCGGATCGGTCTCGGCACCGCTGAGGTCGATCCGCACGGCCTCGACGTGTTCCGCCGTGGCGCCGGCGACCGAGACCCGCACGTGGGTGGCAACGTGCGGACGGAGCAGCTGCACCAGCCCCTCGGTCAGCCGAGTGGTCAGCTCGGCATCGCTGGTGGGGACGCGACCCGGGGAGAGCGGGAGCATGACACCTCAGTTCCGGCCGACGAGCACGGTGGCCGGTGTCGACCGGCCACCGTCAGCCTACGCCCGCGGTCAGGACACGTTCGCCGCCGCCACGCTGAGCAGGTCGACGTAGTCCTGCAGCCCCCAGGTGAGCGAGAGCGCGGTGGGCGGGGACATCGCCGCGATCAGCGGGTCCCCGGTCACGTTCGCCACCGCACCGTCGGCGACGGCGGGGATCGCCTGGGCATAGGACTGGTCCAGGAAGGTCTGGACCTCCTCGTCGGTGGAGGCGTAGTTCACCACCAGATCTGCCTCCAACCGGTCGGTCTGCTCGTAGGAGAGACCGTAGAGGAAGGTCTCCCCGCCGGTGTCGAGCTCCTCCACGGCCGGGGCGGAGACCAGGCCGAGGTCGAGCAGGAACGCGACCCGGGAGTCGGCCGGCTTGTAGACGTAGAACGTGCCGCCCACGTCCCAGACCGCAGCCACGGTGAGCCCGTCGAGCTCCGGGTGCGCGGCCGCGGCCTCGGCGAGCTGGCCGTCCAGGTCGGCGACCAGCCCCTCGGCCTGCTCGGCGAGTCCGAGGGACTGGCCGACGATGTCGATCACGTCCCGCCACGGTGTGGTCCAGGCCTCCTCCGGGTAAGCCACCGTGGGGGCGATCTCGGAGAGCAGGTCGTACTGGTCCTCGGTGATCCCCGAGTACGGGGCCAGGATCAGGTCGGGTTCGAGGGCGTCGATCTCCTCGTAGGCGGGTTCCTCCACCGTGGCCGGGATCATCGTCGGTTCGGCGCCCTGGGCGTCCAGCTCCTCGGCCACCCAGGGCAGCAGGCCGGCATCGTTCACGGCGTAGGTCTGCGCCTCGATCCCCACCGGGACGACGTCGAGTGCCAGTGCCGCTTCAGTGGCACCCCAACCGAGGGTGACGACCTGGGTGGGCTCGGCCTCGATCGTGGTGGCGCCGAAGGCGTGCTCGATCTCGACCGGGCTCCAGTCCGCCCCGCCCCCGGTCGACTCCTCCCCCGGGTCGTCCGTGCCGGCACAGCCGGCCAGCAAGGCAGCGGAGGCCACCAGGGCGGTGGCGGCGATGACACGACGTCGGTTCATTCAGATCTCCTCGGTGTTGCGGTGGCTACGGCTGACCGGGACCACCATCGGCGTACCGGTCACGGGGTCGTCGATCACCTGTGCGGTGAGTGCGAAGGCTTCCCGGACGACGTCGGGAGTCACCACCTCCGCAGGAGTTCCGGTGGCCAGCACCTGCCCGTGGCGCATCACCACCAGGTGGTCGGCGTAGCGGGCCGCCAGGTTCAGGTCGTGCAGCACCATCACGATCGTGGTGCCCCGTTCGGCGTTCAGGGCCAGCAGGAGATCGAGCACGTCCAGCTGGTGGCTGACGTCCAGGAACGTGGTCGGTTCGTCCAGCAGCAGCACGCCGGTGTCCTGGGCCAGGGCCATCGCGATCCAGACCCGCTGACGTTGGCCGCCGGAGAGCGAGTCGACCTCCCGGTCGGCGAGGTGGAGCGTGTCGGTCCGGGCCAGCGCGCTGGCGACCGCGGCCTCGTCGGCGGTACTCCACTGCCGGAACCAGTGCTGGTGCGGGTACCTCCCTCGGGCCACCAGGTCCGCCACCGTGATCGACTCCGGTGCTGCCGGCGACTGCGGCAGGATGCCGAGTACCTGTGCCACCTGCCGGGCCGGCTGAGCGTGCACCGCCTCGCCGTCGAGCAGGACCTGCCCGGAGACCGGCTTCAGCAACCGTGCCATCCCGCGCAGCAGCGTGGACTTCCCGCACCCGTTCGCACCGACGATCACGCTCACCGCACCCGGTGGCACCTGCAGGTCCAGGTCGCGCACCACGGTGTGGGAGTCGTACGCAAGGCTCACCTGCTGCACGGTGAGCTCGTGCCGTGAGGTCATCGACTGCTCCTTCGGGCTGTTCCGGTGGCCAGCAACCACAGCAGGTACGGGGCACCAATCACCCCGGTGACGATGCCCACCGGTACCTCGAGCCCGGTGAGCAGGTGTTCACAGACCAGCTCCGCGCCGACCACCACCACCCCGCCCACCAGTGCGGAGGGGACCAGGGCGGCGCCGGCCGCCGGTAGCAGCCGGCGGGCGATCGGCGCCGACATGAACGCCACGAACGCGATCGGGCCGACGAAGGCCGTGGCCACCGCGGCCAGCGCTACACCGAGGACGAGCACCAGGAGGCGGTCGCGCCCCACCTTGAGGCCGAGGCCGGCGGCGGTCTCGTCACCGAGCTGCATCGCGCGCAGCCGCCACCCGGCATAGCCGGCGAGCGGGAACAGCACCAGCAGACAGACGCCGAGGACCGCGATCGAGTCCCACGTGGGGGTCCCGATCGCACCGACCATCCAGACCAGCGCCGACCGCACGTCCTCCACCTGGCTCCGGGTGACCAGATAGCCGATGCCGGACTGGCAGACGAACGCCAGGCCCACCCCCACGAGCACGAACCGGTACCCGCTCAGCCCGCCGCTCCAGGACAGCAGCAGGATCGTGGCGGCCACCAGCGCGGCGCCGGCGAACGCCGCCACGGAGACCCAGACCCCGGTCAGTCCGGCGAACAGGATCGCCCAGGCGCCGGCGAGCGAGGCACCACCGGTGACACCGATGATGTCCGGGCTGGCCAACGGGTTGCGCAACACCGTCTGGAACAGGGCGCCGGCCAGACCGAACGCCGCCCCGACGGCCAGTGCCGTCACCAGCCGAGGCAGCCGTAGCCGCACCGGGAAGGAACGGTCCCCACCCAGACCGAGCAGGTCCGCCAGGTGGTCGATCACCTCGACCGGGCCCACCCCGAGGAGCAGCGTGAGTCCGCAGCCGGCGAGCAGCACCGCCACCAGGGCGAGCACGACCAGCCGGTACCGGGACCGGGCGGCGGCGCGCAGCCGCTGCACCGGTGCGGTGGCGGTGTCCTGGACGGCTGTCATACCTGCACCAACCGGATGCGGCGGATGATCGCGATCATCGCCGGGGCACCCACGGCGGCCACCACCAGGCCTGCCTCCAACTCGTCCCGCGGGACCAGCACCCGACCGATCACGTCCGCAGTGAGCAGCAGCGTGGGCCCGTACAGCAGCGCGACGGCGAGGATCCACCGATAGTCCGGACCGACCAGCATCCGGACGAGGTGCGGGATGACCAGGCCGACGAACACGATCGGCCCGGCGAGCGCCGTCGCCGTTCCGGCGAGCAGGATTACGGCCGCTGCACAGACCGCACGGGTCAGTCCCAGCCGCACCCCGAGACCTCGGGCCAGCTCGCTGCCCATGGCAACCAGGTTCAGCTGCCGGGTGGCGACAACGGCCAGCACCAACCCGGCGACCAGGAACGGGGCGAGCGCCCAGGTGGTGGCCAGATGGCCAGGGCCGTCCCGGCCGGCGAGGGAGCCCACCGACCAGAACCGGAACGTGTTCACGGCGGTGGTGTGAGACAGCAGCAGGAGGGAGATCACGGAGGTGACCCCGGCGGTGACCGCGGTCCCGGCCAGCGCCAGCGTGACTGGCGTGGCGCCGTCCCGGGCCAGCGAGCCGACCAGATAGACCACCACAGTGGCGATCGCGGCCCCTCCGAGGGCGAACCAGATGAAGCTGGTGGGTCGGGTGATGCCGAGGAAGGTGATCGCCAGGACCACCAGCAAGGAGGCGCCCGCGTTCACCCCGAGCAGCCCGGGATCGGCGAGTGGGTTCCGGGTGATGCCCTGCATCACCGTTCCAGCTGCGGCCAGGCAGGCGCCCACCAGCACCCCGAGCAGGGTGCGCGGCAGCCGCTGGTCGATCACCACGTCCTGACCGTGGTGGCCCACCTGGTGGTCGATCAGTGCCTGCCACACAGTGCCGGGCTCGATCTCCCGGGAGCCGATCGCCAGGCTGGCGAGTACGGCCAGCAGCAGCAGGACGATGCCGACCACCACGGTGAGCCGGCGGCGTCGGGCATAGCGCGAGGTGCGCACCGGTCGCAACAGCGCCCCGGTGAGATCCGGGGTGGAGGACTCGGTGTGGGCTAGGGTCACTGCCCTTCGGCGCGGCCGTGGCGCCAGTAGCCCATGAAGGCCACCCGCCGCCGGCACACACCCACTTCTGCCACCAGGAACCGGCGCAGCGTCTTGATCATCCCCGCTTCACCGGCGAACCAGGCGTAGAACTCCCCGCCGCACCGCTCGCCGCGGCCGCAGGCATCGGTGGGCTGCACCTGCAACACCGGGGAGTCCCAGAGCAGCTGGGAGTCGACGTCCACGTCCTCCAGGTGCTGGGGCACCACGGCAGCGGCCGGCGCGATCGCGTCCAGGTGCCGCGCCGTCCAGTCCTGTACTGCGGGCACCAGCACGTGACCGTGCGGGTGTTCCTCCCGGGCGAGCCAGGTGATGTCCGCACCCTCCGGCAGATGTACGTCGAGAAAGTCGGCAGCGGTGGGCACCTCGATGAACGCGTGCGCCCGCCGGCCGGGCTCGAGGTCCTCGAGAATCGCGCAGATCGCCGGTGCGGCGGTCTCGTCCCCGGCGAGCAACATCTCCTCGGCCGCCCCGGGTGCCCAGTCCCGTCCGCCGGCGGAGTGGATGGAGCGGGCGTCGGGGCCGACCACCACCAGGTCCTGGCCGGCGGCGGCGCGCTGGGCCCACCGGGACGCCGGACCGACGTCCCCGTGGGCGACCATGTCCACGTCGACCTCGGCGAGGTGCGGGCGCACGGCACGGACGGTGTAGGTGCGCATCGGGCTGCGCTCGGACTCGGGCAGCGCGCGCCACTCCTCGTACCAGGTTCCTCGACGGATGGCGTGCTCATCGTCGGCACCGACGTCGGTCAGCCGGCCGTGGGAGTCCGGGAACAGCAGCTTGATCCGCTGGTCGTCGCCGTCAGTACCGAAGTACTGCAGCTGTGGTCCGGTCAGCGTGATCCGCACGAAGTGCGGGCTGAGTCGGTGCACCGAAGTCACTGTCGCGCCGAACGGGCGGTAGGCAGGGCGATCGTCCTTGGCCGCAGTGGCGGGCCGCGCGTCGGCGGACTGCTCGGTCGCAGCGTGGGGGGTGGAGATGGCCATGGAGTCAGTGAACCACGCCGACGGTAGATACGTCACGCCAGCCTTTCATATTTGCACCGGGTGGTGATCTGCCCCACACCTCCGCCCCTTGAGACGCGGCTGCTCACCAGACGGTCGGAGACGGTACGCTCGGGCGAATCCCCACGAACAGAAAGACCCGGCTATGAAACCCGCCTCCACCACTCTGCTCGGTGCCACTGTGCTGGCCGTCGCTCTGGGGCTGAGCGCCTGCAGCGGCGACACCGACTCCGGCGGCGCCGAGGAGAGCTACCAGATCGGGATCACCCAGATCGTCGAGCACCCGTCGCTGGACGCCGCCCGGGAAGGCTTCAAGCAGGCACTGGCCGATGCCGGCCTCGACGTCAGCTACGACGAGCAGAACGCCCAGGGCGACCAGGCCACCGCCACCTCGATCGCGACCACCTTCGCCGGCGACGATCTGGACCTGGTGCTGGCCATCGCCACCCCCACAGCCCAGGCCAGCGCACAGGCGATCACCGACGTCCCCATCCTGATCACCGCCGTCACCGATCCCGTGGAGGCCGGACTGGTGGACAGCTGGGAGGCGCCGGGGGGCAACATCACCGGCACCTCGGACATCAACCCGGTGGACGAACAGCTGGGCCTGCTCGGCGACATCGCACCGGAGGCACAGTCGGTGGGCATCGTCTACAGCGCCGGTGAGGTGAACTCGCAGATCCAGGTGGACCTCGCCCGCAGTGCCGCCGAGGAGCTCGGTCTGCAGATCGAGGAGGCCACGGTGACGAACTCCTCGGAGGTCCAGCAGGCGACGGAGTCCTTGGACGTGGACGCCTACTACGTGCCCACGGACAACACTGTGGTCTCCGCGCTCGAAGCCCTGATGCAGGTGGCTGAGTCCCGTTCGCTGCCGGTGATCGCCGCTGAGGGCGACAGTGTGGAGCGGGGTGCCCTTGCCACCTACGGCCTGGACTACGAACGGCTCGGTTACCAGACCGGCGAGATGGCCGTGCAGGTGCTCACTGAAGGCGCCGACCCGGCCGAGATGCCGGTGGAGACCCTCAGTGAGCTCTCCCTGATCCTCAACGGCGGGACCGCCGAGCGGATCGGGCTGGAGCTCCCGGCGGAGCTGGTCGAGTCCGCCGACACCGTCTTCGAGTGACCGGCGCGCGATGATCGGAGCGCTCGAGCTGGGCCTGCTGTACGCCGTCATGGCGTTGGGGGTCTACCTGACCTTCCGGATCCTGGACTTCCCGGATCTGACCGTGGACGGCTCCTTCACCACCGGTGGTGGCACTGCTGCGATGCTCATCCTCGGCGGCACGCCCCCGTGGCTGGCCACCCTCGCCGGGGCCGGTGCGGGTCTGCTCGCCGGCATCATCACCGGACTGCTGCACACCAAGGGCCGCATCAACCCGCTACTCGCCGGCATCCTCACCCAGATCGGCCTGTACTCGATCAATCTGCGGATCATGGGGGCGCCGAACCTGCCCCTGCTGCGCGAGGACACGCTGATCACCCCGCTGCGGGAGGCAGGTCTTCTCGGCGGCGTGGTGGCCGTGGCGATCTTCGGCGGTATCGCGCTGCTGGTGAAGCTGGTGCTGGACTGGTTCCTGCACACCGACCAGGGGCTGGCGCTGCAAGCCACCGGGGACAACGAGCGGATGATCCGCAGCTTCGGGGTGAACACGGACCGCACCAAGATCATCGGGCTGGCGCTCTCCAACGCCCTGGTGGGCCTGAGCGGGGCGTTGGTGGTGCAGTACCAGGGCTTCGCTGACATCTCGATGGGGATCGGTCTGATCATCGCCGGCCTGGCGTCGGTGATCGTGGGTCAGGCGTTACTCCCGTCCCGACTGATCTTCTGGGCGACCACCGCCGTGGTGGCCGGTTCGGTGCTCTACCGAGTCGCGATCCAAGCCGCGCTGGAGCTGGGCCTGGACCCGAACGACATGAAGCTGGTCTCCGCCGTGCTGGTGGTCATCGCGCTGCTGCTGCCCCGGTGGTCGCCGCTGCGGCGGATCCCCACGCTCCGTTCGCTCGGCCGCTCGGCTGCGGTGCAGACCGGTACCGGGGGGCGCTGATGCTGGAGCTGACCGGGATCTCGAAGACCTTCTTCGCCGGTACCGTGAACGAGCGCCTGGCTCTGCGGGAGGTGTCCCTACAGCTGGAACCGGCCGAGTTCGTCACCGTGATTGGTTCCAACGGCGCCGGGAAGTCCACGCTATTGAACATCGTGGCCGGGGCGCTGTCCACCGACCGGGGTACGGTCCGGATCGACGGCGTGGACGTCACCCGCCAGCCCGACCACCGCCGCGCCCGCAGCATCGGGCGGGTGTTCCAGGACCCGATGGCCGGGACCGCGCCGTCGATGACGATCGAGGAGAACCTGGCGATCGCCCACTCCCGGGGCCGGCGCCGCGGGCTGCGCCCAGGGGTCACCAAGGCCAAGCGGGAGCTGTTCCGGGCCGAGCTCGCCGCGCTCGAGCTCGGCCTGGAGGACCGGCTGAAGACCACTGTCGGTCTGCTCTCCGGCGGACAACGCCAGGCGCTCTCACTGTTGATGGCCACGTTCTCCCAACCGAAGATCCTGCTGCTGGACGAGCACACCGCCGCGCTGGACCCGAAGCGTGCCGAGCTGGTGGCCGGGCTGACCACCGCAGCGGTCCAGCGCCACCACCTGACCACGCTGATGGTCACGCACAACATGGAGCAGGCGTTACGGCTCGGCACCCGGCTGATCATGATGCACGAGGGCCGGATCGTGGTGGACATCGCTGGGCAGCGGAAGCAGCGCGCTACGGTGGCCGACTTGCTCGGCGCGTTCGAGCAGGTCAAGGGTGCCGAGCTGGACGACCGCACCCTGTTGCAGTGAGGTCGTCGGTGTCGGGGGCCGCACGGCTCCCCCACAGGGCGGACGACCAGGCGCACGCCGCCGATTAGGCTGCGCCACATGTCCACCGCCGTCCCCACTGACCCGCGCACCCGCCGGACTCGGGTGTTCCACTGGCTGAACCATCCCGAGGACCCGCACTGGGAACGCCCCGGGCCGACCCGAGCCCAACAGCGCAACGACGTACTGGGCATGCTGCTGGCACTCGGCATCGGCCTGCTGATGGTGATGTTCGCCAAGTCCTTCGGGATGAGGATCGTGGACGAGCCGGCCTGGCGGGCGTATCTGGCCGTTGCCCTGATGGTGCTCCCGATGGCGACCCGGCGCCGGTTCCCACTCAGCAGCCTGGTGCTGGCTTCGATCCTGTTCCTGGCCCTGAGCTATCTCAGTCCGGAGGCGGCCACCTCGCTGACCTTCCAGGTCGCCTACTTCATCACCCTGTACTCGGCAGTGGCCTGGGCCCGGGACCGGCGTGCGCTGTGGATCCTGAACGTGCTGGTGGTGGCGGAGATGGCGGTGTGGCTGACCACCTCGTTCACGCTGACGAACGCCTTCTCCGGGGACGATCTCTTCGAGGACGCCGCCGGGCCGATGGCCCCGCTGCCCGCCTACGTGCTGCACACTGCGGTGATGAACTTCGCCTACTTCGCCGGGGCGATGTTCATCGGCCGTACCGCCTGGCGCGGGGCGCTGGAGCGCGAACGTGCCGACAACCATGCCCGCCAGCTCGCCGAGCAGGCCGTGGAGCTGGCGCGCCGGGCAGTGGTGGACGAGCGGATCCGGATCGCCCGCGAACTGCACGATGTGGTGGCCCACCACATCTCGGTGATCGGTATCCAGGCCAGTGCCGCCCGCCGAGTGATGCACCGATCCGCCGACCAGGCGACCCAGGCCCTGCGCACTGTGGAGTCCGCCAGCCGCGAGGCGGTGACCGAGATGCGGTCGCTGCTGAAGGTACTGCGCAGTGACGAGGACGATGACGATGGCAACCGGGTGCCGGAACCGACCCTGGATGAGGTGGAAGGACTTGCCCGGTCGCATGCAGCCTCGGGTCTTCGGGTGAGCGTCAACCGGGTGGAGCACACCCCGGGTGCGCTGGCCGAGGTGCCGGCGCCGCTGGCGCTGTCCGCCTACCGCTGCATCCAGGAGTCGCTGACCAACGTCTACCGGCACTCGACCGCCACCGCCGCCCAGGTCACCATCCGCACCGGGGCGGAGGCGCCGGACCGCTGGTTGGAGGTGGAGATCCTGGATGCCGGACGGCCGCGGCCGGGCACCTCCGGCACCGGGTACGGTCTACGCGGGATCACCGAGCGGGCCACGTTGCACCGCGGCGTGGTCGAGGCCGGTCCGCGCGAGCACCACCAGGGGTGGCGCGTGCGGGTGCGCTTCCCGATGCCGACACAGTCGTTGCCCACCGGGGCAGCCGAGGAGAGGACGCTGGTATGACGATCCGGGTCGCACTGGTCGATGACCAGTCCCTGGTCCGCTCCGGATTCGCCATGGTGCTCTCCGTGGAGGAGGACATCGAGGTGATCGGGCAGGCCTCCGACGGCGCCGAGGCAGTGGCGTTGATCGAGGCCGAGCGCCCGGACGTGGTGCTGATGGACGTGCAGATGCCGGTACTGGACGGGATCGAGGCCACCCGGCAGGTCGTCGCCGACGACCTGGCGAAGGTGATCATCCTGACCACCTTCGACCGGGACGACTATCTGTTCGCCGCTCTGCAGGCCGGGGCGAGCGGCTTCCTCCTGAAGAACGCCGACCCGGAGGAGTTGGTCGGAGCGATCCACGCAGTCGCCGACGGGCACGCTCTGCTCGCCCCGGAGATGACTGTCAAGGTGATCGCCCGGCTCGCCGAGGGTGAGCGCTCCGATGCCACCGGGTCCGCACCCGGGCCGGCCACCGGTGCCCCGCCGGTCGTGGAGGCCCCCATCGATCCGCTCACCTCCCGTGAGCTGGACGTGCTCGCCCTGCTCGCCGAGGGGATGTCGAACGCAGAGATCGCGACCACCCTGTTCGTGGGTGAGGCCACGGTGAAGACGCACGTCTCGCACGTGCTGGCGAAGATCGGTGCCCGGGACCGGGTGCAGGCGGTGGTCTACGCCCACCGGGCCGGGCTGACGCGCTCCACTCCTCGTTGAATCGAGTCAAGCGGTACCTGGCACGCTCCGGTGATACCGGCGGTATCGCCGCGCTGTAGGGAGCAGCACATCTCCGGACGCCACTCGTGGACTGGAACGAGGACACCTCGACGCTGATCTCCCCCACGCGGCGGAGGGCCGCTGCACCCGACGCTGCACGCCCGGCGGAATCTCCCTCCGACGGCCGAGGCCCCGGACCGGGTGGGACACCTAGGGTCGATCCATCGGCATGAAGCAGAGGGAGAAGCGATGACCAGCCCGCCAGTACTCGAGGTGCACCACCTCACCCGCCGGTTCGGCGACAACGTGGCCGTGGACGATGTCTCGTTCGCGGTCCAGCCCGGACAGATGACCGGCTTCGTGGGCGCCAACGGTGCCGGGAAGACCTCCACGATGCGGATGATCATGGGCGTGCTGGCGATCCACGGTGGCGAGGTGCACTGGGACTCGCGCCCGATCACCCGGCAGGACCGCTCCAGGTTCGGCTACATGCCCGAGGAGCGCGGGCTCTACCCGAAGCAGCCGATCCTGGACCAGCTCAGCTATCTCGGTCAGCTGCGCGGCATGAGCCGGCGGGATGCGACCGCCGAGGCGACCCGTGTGCTGGACCGCCTGGATCTGGGCGGGCGGACCAAGGACAAGCTGGAGTCGCTCTCGCTGGGCAACCAGCAGCGAGTGCAGATCGCCGCCGCGCTGCTGCACGGACCGACCGCGCTGATCCTGGACGAGCCGTTCTCCGGCCTGGACCCGGTGGCGGTGGACTCGCTGGTGGACCTGATCACCGAACGCCTCCGGGACGGTGTGCCGGTGCTGTTCTCCAGCCACCAGCTGGATCTGGTCGACCGGCTCTGCGACTCGCTGGTGGTGCTCTCCGGGGGTGTGGTCCAGGCTTACGGCACTGCGGCCGAGCTCCGCTCCCGCGGTCCGCGCCGGTACCGGATCCGCACCGGCGCAGATGCCGGCTGGTTGCGCGAGGAACCTCAGGTGGAGGTGCTCGACGTGGACGGGCCAACCGCGCTCGTGCAGTTCCCCGGGGACATCCCGGATGGGCTGCTCGCCCGAGCCGTGGACCATCACCTGACCGAGTTCTCCCCGATCGTGCCCACCCTGGCCGACATCTACCGTGAGGTGACCCGATGAGCACCCAGACACCGCTCCGGACCGACGACCGCCCCGGCACCGCGACCCGCGCGGGAACGCCGGCCCATCCGTGGCTGGTGGTCACCATCCGGGAGGTCGTGGTCAAGCTGACCGACAAGTCCTTCATCCTCTCCACCGCGCTGATGGTGGTGCTGATCGTGGCCAGTGTCGGCATCTCGGCCTTCATGGCCGGGCGCACTGCCACCTTCGAGGTAGGCACTGTGGACCAGGCGACCGCCACGGTCGCCGAAGCAGCCCAGGAAGAGATCACCGGCGCCGGCGACCAGCTGGCGGTGACCGGGTACGAGTCAGAGGACGCGCTGCGTGCCGCCGTGCTCGATGGTGAAGCGGACGCCGGGCTGATCGCGGTACCGGAGGGGTACACGCTCATCGGCGACGACCAGATCGACCCGGGGCTGCAGCAAGCGCTGACCTCCGCCGTCGAGGAACACGTGCTCGGCGAGAACGCCGAGGCCGCCGGCACGTCCCTGGCCGAGCTGCGCCAGGGGGCCACGGTGACCACCGCTCTGATCGGCCCGGATGCCGGCAGGGCCACCGCAGCCCAGGTGGCCGGGTTCATCTTCGCGTTCCTGTTCTACATGGCCGCGATCATGTTCGGGATGACCATCGCGAACTCGGTGCTGGAGGAGAAGCAGAACCGGGTGGTGGAGATCCTCGCCACTGCTGTTCCGATCCGGCAGATCCTGTACGGCAAGGTGCTCGGGAACTCACTGCTGGCCTTCGGTCAGATCGCCCTGTTCGGCGTCGTCGCCCTGATCGGGGTGAACGTCGCCGGGATGGCCGACGACGTCGGATGGATCCTCGGTGCATCGGGCTGGTTCATCGCGTTCTTCGTCGTCGGGTTCATCGCTCTGGCGGCAGTGTGGGCGGTGCTCGGTTCCCTGGCGAGCCGCTCGGAGGACCTGCAGTCGAACACCGGGCCGATCATCGGCGTGATCATGGTGGCCCTGTTCGCCGGCCTGTTCGCCCAGGGAACCCTGCTCCAGGTAGCCAGCTTCGTGCCGGTGGTCTCCTCGGTGGCGATGCCGGTCCGCGTGCTCGCCGGCGGGGTTCCGCTGTGGGAACCGCTCGTCTCCCTGCTGCTGACGATCGTCGCAGCGGCGATCCTGATTCGGGTCGGCGAGCGGATCTACCAGCGCGCGGTGATGCACTCCGGTTCGGCGATCGGCTGGCGGCAGGCGTTCCGGCTGGAGTCCTGACCGGCGGCCGAACCGGGCTTACTGCTGCTCGATGGTGATCCGGCCGTTGAACTGGTCGCCGCCGTACTCCTCGATCATCAAGGTCAGCTCGCCAGCCTCGGAGACGGTCACCTCCAGATACGGGTCGAAGATGTTGTCCTGGTCCGGAGCGTCGGTGTCGCGGTCGTCGTTCTCCTCGATCTCGCCACCGGGCAGCGTCACCTCCAGCGTGGGGTCCTCGTCGCTGACGATGTTGATCGCATAGTTCCCGGGCTCCACCTGGACGGTCCCGACGAAGAGACCATCGGCAGGCACCTCGAACTCGCTCTCCCCCAGCTCCAGCGCTGTGGCCTCGCCGACCGTCTCGGCGGTGAGCGAGACCTGGGCCTCGTTCCCGGACCACTCCCGCAGGGCGATGGTGTACTCGCCCGCCTGCAGGCTCACCTGCACCGACGCGTCGTAGGGGTTCGAGGAGTTGTACTCGGTGTCGTCGTCCTCGGCCAGCTCGGCACCTGCGCCATCTAGCACACTCAGCACCGGGTCCACGTCGCTGCTGCTGGTGTACAGCCGCACCACCTGGGTCTGGTCCACTGTCAGCGTGACGTTCGCCGTACCGTCTGCCGGGATCGCCACGTCCACACTGCTGCCGACCGCCAGCGTGCCGGCGTCTGTGCCCCCGCTCGGGTCGTCGGTCGGGTCGTCGGTGGGATCGTCGGTCGGGTCATCGGTGGGCTCGACCGTCGTCGGCTCGGTGGTCGGGGGTGGCTCGTCACCACCGGAGATGAGGTTGACGCCGAGCAGGATGAGGCCGACCACCACCACAGCACCGACGATGCCGCCCACGATCAGCGGGGTGCGGTTCGGCTTCTGCTCCGGCGGCGGGCCCGCTGCCGGATAACCGGCGGCGTACTCCGCCCCCGGCGATGCCGGGCCAAAGCCGCTCTGCTGCGGGGCCGAGTACCCGGGCCCGCCGTAACCCTGGGTCGCCGGGTCGGACTCGGTGAGACTGCCGTACGGGGAGGTCTGGTCCGCCGTGCCGGGGGCTGGTGCTGCACCGTAGCCCGCGCTCGCGCTGGTGGGGCTCGCGGGAGTCGCCGGCGCGGAGGCCGCGCCGTAGCCACCGGTCTGTTCCTGCGGCGTCGTGGTCGGGCCCGTCGCCTGTGCCGGAGTCTGGTGCTCGGTCCATGCCGAACCGTCCCAGTAGCGCAGCTGGTCCTGCTGCTGTGGGTCCGGGTACCAACCCGCGGGAATGCTCATCGTCTCTCACCTCAGTCGTCAGCGTGGTGATCTGCCCGTACTACCTGCATCACCGCCGGCGAGCCTACTCGTTGCCCGCGCTGGCCAGCGCCCTGCCTCACGGGGAGTTCTCCCCGGCCCGGTCCCGAACCGAGCCCGTTCGAGTTGTGATCTTTACCACCTCCGGTAGCGTGCTTTGCCGACAGGGGCAGGCCCGCGCTGGTCGTCCGCCCACATCCAGACAACGGAGGTCTGAACATGGATGGCATCGACTGGATCGACATTCTCAGCAAGATCGGCATCGCCATCGCCATCGTGGTCGTCACCTGGATCCTGGCGAAGGTGGTGAAATGGGCGATCGGAAAGCTCGTCGCCAGACTCCGATTCTTGCAACGACCCGGCGCAGACGGACGATCCCTGGGTGAGTCTCTCGGCCGGGTCGGTTCCCTGCTCGTCTGGCTGTTCGGCCTGGTCGCGATCCTTCAGGTGTTCGCACTGGATGCGGTCCTGTCACCCATCCAGGGTGCACTGAACGCGGTGATGGAGTACCTCCCGAACGTCCTCGGCGCCGTATTCGTGTTCTTCATCGGCTACATCATCGCCAAGATCGCCAAGCAGCTGGTCGAGGCGGCCGTCGGGATGATCAACTTCAGCGGGATCGCCAGTAAGGTCAAGAACGTCAATCCCACCGGCGAGCCGGCCGGCGCCACGGCGTCCACCGGTGGGCAGGTACCGCAACCGGCCGCCGCCGACCCGGGCGCTCCCGCACCGGGTGCCGCCTACGCCGCCCCGGACGCAAACCAGCAGCCGTACAGTCCGCAACCTGCCGACCAGGGCTCCGGGATGAGCTCGCAGCGGATCGGCTCGATCGCCGGAAACCTCGTGTTCGCCGTGATCGTGATCCTGGTGGCCATCGCCGCCCTGCAGATCCTCGGCATCTCGGCGATCTCCACTCCGGCGGAGCAGATGCTCACGCTCATCCTCAATGCCATCCCGGCGATCATCGCTGCCGTGCTGATCCTGGGGATCGGCTACCTGATCGCCAAGTTCATCGGGTCGATCCTGGAGAGCACGCTGACCGGACTCGGTACCGACCGCGCGGTGGCAAGCCTGGGCGTGATGGGCCCGGAGAAGAGTGCGTCGACGATCATCACCCGGATCGCACAGGTGGCGATCATGGTGTTCTTCGCCATCATGGCCGCCCGGGCCCTGAACTTCCCGGAGGTGACAGCCATCCTGAACGAGGTGCTCGAGCTGGGGGGTCGGGTGCTGTTCGGCGGGGTGATCATCGCGGCCGGATTCCTGGTGGCGAAGATCGTCTCGCGCGCGATCGGATCCGGCACCACCTCCACAGTGGTGCGCTATGCCACGATCGCGCTGTTCGTGGCGATGGGCCTGAAGTACATGGGGATCGCCGACTCGATCATCACGCTCGCCTTCGGCGCGGTCGTCGTGGGCGGTGCGCTCGCCGCTGCACTGGCCTTCGGCCTCGGTGGTCGCGAAGCGGCCGCTCGCACGCTGACCGAGCTTCGGGCGAAGAAGGACACCCCCGCCTGACCGGCTCCGCACGGTGACGGCGCAGCGCAACCGGCGCTGCGCCGTCACCGGTGTGCCAGAACGTGGACGGAGGGTAACGGGAGATCAAAAGGACGGTATGCTCTTCGATGGCCCACCGCCGTGACCGGTTCGATCTGTCCGCACGGCCTCGGTCCGGACAGCGACCGATACCGGTCGATCTGTCTGGGAGGACGGGCCACCCCGCACCGTCGATTCTCTTGGAGACATTCGTGCCGCATCTGGACGAGCAGCTCGTCGACATCTTCGACGAGGTCATTGCACGCAACCCTGGTGAGACAGAGTTCCACCAGGCGGTCCGTGAAGTCTTGGAGTCCCTCGGCCCGGTGGTGGCCAAGCACCCCGAGTACGCCCACGGCGAGGTAATCCGGCGCCTGTGCGAACCGGAACGCCAGATCATCTTCCGGGTGCCGTGGATGGACGACCACGGCCGGGTGCAGGTCAACCGTGGCTTCCGGGTGGAGTTCAACTCCGCCCTCGGCCCGTTCAAGGGCGGCTTGCGGTTCCACCCGAGCGTGTACCTGGGCATCGTGAAGTTCCTCGGTTTCGAGCAGATCTTCAAGAACTCCCTCACCGGGCTGCCGATCGGCGGCGGCAAGGGGGGCAGCGACTTCGACCCGAAGGGCCGCAGCGACGCCGAGGTGATGCGGTTCTGCCAGTCGTTCATGACCGAGCTCTACCGCCACCTCGGCGAATACACCGACGTGCCTGCCGGTGACATCGGCGTGGGCGGCCGGGAGATCGGCTACCTGTTCGGCCAGTACAAGCGCATCAC
>DXBY01000063.1 GCA_019116305.1 Candidatus Ruania gallistercoris
TGGGCGAGCCCTCCGGGCGGAACGGACGTGCCGCCGTCGTCGGCCACAGCACCGGCTCCGGAGAGAACCTCGTGCCCGGCGTCCTCCACCCGCCAGCGCAGCTCCAGATGCGAGGTGTCGATCGAGTGGTAGCGGCTGCGCACCTCGACCACGCCCAGCCCGGCGCGCCGCAGCAGCACCGGTGCCTCCACGGCCGCGAACTCCGCCAGCCCGGGGGTGGGGGTGGAGTCGGAGAGGACCATCCCGTCCATCACGAAGTTGCCGTCGTGCACCACCTCACCGAAGTCGCCGCCGTAGCCGAAATACTCCACCCCCTCGGCGGTGCGGGTGCGGATCCCGTGGTCGCGCCACTCCCAGATGAAGCCTCCGTGCAGCCGGGGGTGGCGGTCTACCAGCTCGCGGTACTCCATCAGGGCGCCGGGCCCGTTGCCCATCGCGTGCGCGTACTCGCAGTGCACGAACGGCTTGGTCCGCTGCCGCGCCGACTCGGCTACCGAGCAGCCCAGCAGCGGGGTGTGGTCGTCACTGTCGGCGATCGAGGCGGTCTCGGCCACCTTGGCGTACATCCGGGAGTACACGTCGGTGTAGGCGCCGGTGTAGTCCCCCTCGTAGTGCACCGGGCGGCTGGGGTCCCGGTGGTGGATCCACTCGGCCATGGCGGCCAGGTTGGCCCCGGTGCCGGACTCGTTCCCCAGCGACCACATCACCACGCTGGGGTGGTTCTTGTCCCGCTCCACCGTGCGGGTGATCCGGTCCAGGTAGGCCTCGCGCCAGCGCGGGTCGTCACTCGGGTTGGCCTCCCAGCCGCCGGTGGTGAACCCGTGCGTCTCCAGGTCGCACTCCAGCACCACCCACAGGCCGAGCTCGTCCGCCAGGTCCAGCAGCCGCGGGTGCGGCGGGTAGTGCGAGGTGCGGATCGCGTTCACGTTGTGCTGCTTCATCAGCTCCAGGTCCGCGCGGGCGTCCGCCTCGTCGAACACCCGGCCGCGGTCGGGATGGGTCTCGTGCCGGTTCATCCCGGAGAACACCACCCGCCGCCCGTTCACCAGGAACTGATCGCCCACGATCTCCACCCGGCGAAAGCCCACCTGCAGGGTGATGCTCTCGACGGCGGAGCTCACCGTGGTCTCGTGCAGGACCGGGTCCTCGGCGGACCAGGCAGGCACCGGCCCGACGGCGATCGGCGCCACCTCATCCGGGGTGGACCACTCGACGTCCACGTCCAGCGCCGGGATGCGCAACCGGACCGGGAATGCCTCCGCGGTGGCGGTGATCTCCGGGACCAGGGAGCCCTCGCCGGTGTCCGGGTCGCGGTCGGCGTCCAGCCAGACGTCCTCGAGCCCGCCGGCCGGGCGGTGCAGTGCGGTCACCTCCCGGAAGATGCCCGGCAGCCACCACTGGTCCTGGTCCTCCAGGTAGGAGCCGGCCGACCACTGCGCCACCCGCACCGCCACTGTGTTCTCCCCGGCGTGGGTCGCCTCGGTGATATCGAACTCGTGCGCCAGCCGACTGCCCGCTGCCGAGCCGATCAGCGTGCCGTTCACCCAGAGCCAGAAGAAGGACTCCACCCCGTCGAACCGGAGCAGGATGCGGCCGGTGGTTGTCCAGTCCTCGGGAACGGTGAGGGTGCGGCGGTAGTCGCCGGTGGGGTTCTCGTCCGGGACGTGCGGGGGATCGATCGGGAACGGGTACTGCACGTTGGTGTAGATCGGCTGGCCGTAGGCCCCCTCGCCGGTCAGCACCCAGTGCCCGGGGACGGCGATCGTGTCCCAGCCGGCGTCGTCGTAGTCCGGGGCGGCAAAGGACTCGGCGGACTCGTGCTCGGGGAGTGCGGCGAGCGCGCCCGGGGTGCCGGGCACAGCCGGGAGCAGCCGGAACTGCCACGGGCCGCTGAGATCGAGGCGGCCGGCGTCGCCGCGAAGAGCGGAGCGGGCGGGGACCAGCGTGCCGCTGCCGGGTGCGAACGAGGTGTGCGACTGGGGCCTGCTGGTGGCGTGCGGGTTCGGCTGGGCGGACTGCGGGGCGTCAGGCACGAAACAGGTCCTTTGCGGCGTCGGCGATGGCGTCATGTGATCGGGGCGATCCCACGCGGGGTCGATGCCTGCGCGCGGATACGCTGGGCACGCTAACACAAACCCGATCGAGCGTTCGAGATTAGACTGGTCGGTACGCTCGGCACCGCTGCGAGCGTCCCGAGTCGGATTCTGGGAGGAGTGCAGGTGGCAGAAGTACCCGTTCCGCGCGGCCCGCGCGGGCACTACCGCAAGTCGGCCGAACGTCGACGCCGGATCGTGACTGCGGCGGCGCAGGTGTTCTCCCGGGACGGCTACCGCGGTGCCACGATCCGCAAGATCGCGGCGGAGGCCGGCATGAGCCCATCCAGTCTGCTGCACTTCTTCGGCAGCAAGCAGGAGCTGCTCTGGGCCACGATGGCCCACCGGGACGCGCACCGGTTCACCGGCGGACGGGCGGGAGAGCGAGGATTCCCGGATCGTGTGGTGGGTCAGGCGGTGGCGAACGAGGAGATCCCGCACCTGCTCCAGCTTTACGCCGTGCTCAGCGCGGAGTCGGCCACGCGGGACCATCCGGCGCAGGAGTACTTCGCCTCCCGGTTCGCCACAGTGCGTGCAGGGATCGCGGCGGACTTCGAGGCGCTGGCGGCAGTCGGGCTGCTGCGGGCGGGGGTGGATCCGGAGTCGGCTGCGGTGACCGTGGTGGCGCTCTGGGACGGTGTCCAGCTGCAGTGGTTGCACGACCCCGAGGTGATCAGCGCCGCGCAGATCCTGCGGGACTACTTCGCGCTGGTGCTCACCGATCCCGCCGTGCTCACCGATATCGCCACGTTGCGCCAGGAGTGGCGCGCCTGCCCACCGCAGGCGGCACCGGAACCGGAAGCCTATGACGGCGGTGTGGCCCCGAGTGTCGACCCGCTTTAGCACTCGCCTTGACCGAGTGCTAACACCCTGCCTAGATTTAGACACGAGGCTTCTTCTTCGGAGGGAGCGTTCACCCGGATGCACCGGTCCTGACCGGCCCCCGCGACGGCGGTGAGGTGCTGAGGCAGCGGGAGAGCTTTTGTCATTGTTCACCACTCATGCGAAGGGGAGGTCCGCAGTGTCGGTCTCCATCAAGCCGCTCGAGGACCGGATCGTCGTCAAGACGCTCGAGGCCGAGCAGACCACCGCGTCCGGGCTTGTCATCCCGGACACCGCTCAGGAGAAGCCGCAGGAGGGCGAGGTGCTGGCGATCGGCCCGGGTCGGGTCGACGACAGCGGCAACCGCGTCCCGGTGGACGTCGCCGTGGGCGACGTCGTCATCTACAGCAAGTACGGCGGCACCGAGGTGAAGTACGCCGGCGAGGAGTACCTCATCCTCTCCGCCCGTGACGTGCTCGCCGTGGTCCAGAAGTGACCCACTGAGCTGACGCGCGAAGGCTCCGACCCGCTCTGGGTCGGAGCCTTCGTCGTCTGATGCCCGGTATGGCAATCGTCAGGGAGTGGCAGTCCTTTCGGGGGAAGCGCCGATGAGTCGGTGGGGGCGGCGCGGTCAGCTGGCCGCCGGGGTCTGCCGGGCGAGGATGCCCGCGCGCTCCTCCTCGGTGAGGCCACCCCAGACGCCGTATGGTTCGCGTACCTGCAGCGCATGCTCACGGCACTGCTGGATGACCGGGCAGCTGGCGCAGATCGCCTTGGCGTTCGCATCGCGACGGCGGCGCGCCGCCCCGCGCTCTCCCTCCGGGTGGAAGAACTGCTCGTCGCCGGTCTGCCGGCACGCCCCCTGGTACTGCCACTCCCAGAGGTCCATGATCGGGCCGGGAAGTCGTGAAAGCTCTGCCACGATGCCACCTTCCATTCGTCTGACCGGTCGGCGAGGGTAGGGCCCTGCCGGTCCGGATGGATGGTCGTGCTCTGTCTGTGCTCGCGGTGAGTGCTGCTCCGGATGGCTGTCGGAGACGGCTTCCGGGGTGTCGTCCTCATCGCGTGCAGCCAACGTACAACTCATTCAGAACTTGTTCAAGACCCATGCAGAAATCGGTCGTCCCGACGGGTCAAGTTGTTCAAGAGCGGTGCGCCACGTAATCTCATGCCAGTCCCAGCTGCGTGGGGCGATCGGGCGCACTGCGATTGCTCCGTGCTGCGCACGAGCGTCCCTGGAGAGGAGTGATCGGTGGCAGCCGCGCGATCCGGCCGTGAGCCTTCGAATCAGCGTCTCGATGACGGCATCCGGCTGACCGTGGCGGCCGTCGCTGGGCGGCTGGGCGTGGCCGCGTCCACACTGCGTACCTGGGAGCGCCGGTACGGGCTGGGCCCTTCGGCGCGGACCGCCGGACGGCATCGTCGTTACGACGCCGACGACGTCTCCCGGCTGGAGACGATGCGCCGGCTCACCGGTGAAGGTGTCGCACCGGCCGATGCTGCCCGGGTCGCGCTCGGCCAGGGCGCCGACGATCCGCTCGCCGCTGTGCCGGCACGCGGTGATGATGCGGCCGAGGGGGTGCTCGACCCGCTGTCCCTCGCGGCCGCGGCGGTGGAGGCCGATGACGCTCGGCTGCGGCGGATGATCGCCCGCGCCGTGGGCTCCGAGGCCGTGCTCACCGCCTGGCAGACCCTGGTCCGGCCCGCGCTGGACCTGGTGGAGGCACGCGACCACGGCGACCGACCGGGCCGGGACCCGGCGGCAGCCCTCGGCGCCGCACTGCTCGCGGTGATCCGCACGGTCGTCGATGATGGCGGCGGTGCGGGGTCACTGCTGATCCACGCCGACGGCGATCGTCACCTGGATGCGCACGTCCTCGCCGCCGAGCTGGTGCTGCGGGGAGCCCAGGTGCGGGTGCTGCGACCGTCCCGGCGCGGCCGGGAGCTGGACGTGGCTGCCACGGCCACCCATGCTGGGGTGCAGCTGGTGGTGCTGCTCGGCCCCCCGGAGCATGCTGTGCTCGTGGCCGAGCGGCTCGAGGGCACCGACTGCGTGCCGTTCGTGGTCGCGACCGGGGAGCTGCCGGCGGAGCTGGAGCTGCTGCCGCGGGCCCGGACCCTCGGCGGTGCGGTGCACGAGATCGGCGACCTGCTTGCGGAGCGGCGGGCACTGCGGCGCTGAGGTCTGCTGCGGCCAGGTTGCGCGGTTATCATCGAAGCGTGACTGAGCCGTTCGCCGTATCCTCGTCCGCCGCCCACTCCCGGGACCCGTTCTCCTTCGTCGGACTCACCTATGACGACGTGCTGCTGCTGCCCGGGGAGACCGATGTGATCCCTAGCGAGGTGGAGACCAGCACGCGCCTCACCCGCGAG
>DXBY01000064.1 GCA_019116305.1 Candidatus Ruania gallistercoris
ACATGCCTGCCGACCAGATCGGCCTGGACATCGGCCCGGATTCGGGACGCGCCTTCGGCGAGGCCATCCGGGCGGCGAAGACCGTCGTCTGGAACGGCCCGATGGGTGTGTTCGAGTTCGACGCGTTCGCCGACGGCACCAAGGCGGTGGCCCAGGCGATGATCGAGGCGACCGGTGCCGGCGCGTTCACCATCGTCGGCGGTGGCGACTCCGCGGCGGCGGTCCGTACCCTCGGCTTCGACGAGGACGGATTCAGCCACATCTCCACCGGCGGCGGCGCCTCGCTGGAGTTCCTCGAGGGCAAGACCCTGCCCGGTATCGACGTCCTGAACTGACCACTGGCTGCACGGAAAGGTAACGACCGATGGCTACCACTCGCACCCCGCTGATGGCGGGGAACTGGAAGATGAACCTCGACCACCACGAGGCCACCCACCTGGTGCAGAAGCTTGCCTGGACGCTCAAGGACGCCAAGCACGACTACTCCACGGTGGAGGTGGTGGTCTGCCCACCGTTCACCGACCTGCGTTCGGTGCAGACTCTGGTGGACGCGGACAAGCTGGAGATCGGCTACGGCGCCCAGGACGTCTCCGCCCACGAGAAGGGCGCCTACACCGGTGAGATCTCCGCGACGATGCTGGCCAAGCTCGGGGTGAGCTACGTCGTCGTGGGCCACTCCGAGCGCCGCCAGTACCACGGTGAGGACGACGCGTTGGTGGGCGCGAAGGCGCAGGCGGCGCTGGCCGCCGACCTCACCCCGATCGTCTGCGTGGGTGAGGGGCTCGAGGTGCGCCAGGCGGGGGAGCAGGTGGCCTACACCCTCGCTCAGCTGGACGGCGCCTACAGTGGCATCTCCGCTGAGGACGCTGCCCGCACCGTGGTCGCCTACGAGCCGGTCTGGGCGATCGGCACCGGTGAGGTGGCCACACCCGAGGACGCGCAGGAGGTGTGCGCGGCGATCCGGGCTCGCCTGTCCGAGCTCTACTCCGCAGAGGTCGCCGGCGCCGTGCGGGTGCTCTACGGGGGCTCGATGAAGGCGAACAACTGTGCCTCGCTGATGGCCCAGGATGACATCGACGGTGGTCTCGTCGGCGGTGCGAGCCTGCAGGCCGAGGAGTTCGCCTCGATCGCCCGGTACCAGTCCCACCACGTGGGTCTGTGACCCTGGGGGCGGAGAGTCTGCGCGGGGATCGCGTAGACTCTCCTGCGTCCCCCGTGCGCCGACTGTGCGCACGAGCCGTCCAGATGAGGAAGTTCGCCAGGCCGTGACTGTTCTGACCATCGTTCTCGAGGTCCTGCTGGTGCTCACCAGCGCGATGCTGGTGCTGAGCATCCTCATGCACAAGGGCAAGGGTGGAGGGCTCTCCGACATGTTCGGTGGCGGGTTGTCCTCCAGCCTCGGCTCCTCGGGGGTGGCCGAGCGGAACCTGAACCGGATCACCGTGGGTTCGGCCATCGTCTGGGGCGTCGTCATCGTGCTGCTCGGTCTCGTGCAGCGGTTTTCGTTCTGAGCAGGGAGCAACATGGCAGGCGGTAGTGCGATCCGCGGGTCCCGCGTCGGTGCGGGACCGATGGGTGAGGCCGAGCGTGGCGAGGCAGCGCCACGGGTCTGGGTGTCCTACTGGTGCGCGGGCGGGCACGAGACCCGGCCGAGCTTCGCCGAGGAGCAGGGATTGGCCGTCCCGGAGACCTGGGACTGCCCACGCTGTGGCCTGCCCGCCGGTCAGGACCGGGAGAACCCGCCGTCGGCACCGCGGAACGAGCCGTACAAGACGCACCTGGCGTATGTGAAGGAACGGCGCAGCGACGCCGAGGGCGAAGCCTTGCTGGACGAAGCACTCGCTGCGCTGCGCGCCCGCCGCGGCGGCTGAACGCTCCCGCGGGAGCGCCTCAGCGGCCACCGCACCGCCGCCCGGCGCACAGCAGACCACCGACCGCCGCACTCGAAGGAGAGTTCACATGGCACCTACTGCCATCGTCACGGCCTGACCGTCAGGGGACGGCGCCGACGTCGGTGGCGCGGAGCTGACACCTACCGGTGGCACCTGCCGCGTGAGCGCGCTGCGCAGCGCAGGTTGGTGACAGTGGCCGGGGAACCCGGTCGAGGTCCGGATCCGTGCGCGAGCGTCCGTTCGCGTGGGGTGAAGCAGGAACTGGAAGTAATCGCGTTCGCGGTGAATCGCGTCCCTCGCTCCGCCAGCCCGAGACCCTGCAGCGTCAGGGGAGAGTCCACGGAACCCTGCACCACTCGTCTTCTTGACGACGTGGAGCAGGTCATGACCAGAACTTCTGTCCGGAGCGCGGAGAACGTCGGGTTCCGGTGTGTGTGTTGCGCGGCGGCGGTGCTGCCGTTGTGTGGCGGAGGATTCCGTAACCATTGCCCGGCCTGTCTGTGGTCGGTGCACCTGGACGTCGAGCCGGGCGATCGGGCAGCGGGCTGCGGCGGGCGGATGCGTCCGGTGGCGGTGCAGCATCGCCGGGGTAAGGGCTGGATGGTGGCGCACGAGTGCGCTGCCTGCGGCGTGCGCCGCCGTAATCGTCTGGCGCTGGCCGACCCGATGCAGCCGGATGACCCGGTGACGATCGCTGCGGTCGGCGGCGGTGGGGCGCGCAGCGCGGGGCGAGCGCCGTACCGGCGGATGTAGACGCTCCCGCGGGAGCGCCGCGCCGGTCCGCTCGGACGAGTGTCAGACCTCCGCCCTAATATGGCACAAACGTTCGAGGCGAGGGATGGGGATTCTGATGACCGAGACGACGGAGCCGACCGCGGACGCCGGCCGGCCAGTGGCGGAGCTTGCTGACGAGCTCGGATCGTTGGCCGCCACGATCGCCGCGCACACGTGTCGGTTCCTGCAGGTTCTGGGCGAGTTCGACGCCCAGCAGGGCTGGCAACAGTACAGCGGCATGTGTTCGTGCGCCCACTGGCTGTCCTGGCGCTGCGGGATGTCCGGCTCGACGGCCCGCGAGCATGTGCGGATCGCGCGCGCGTTGCGCAGCCTTCCGGTGACCGAGTCGGAGTTCGCCGCCGGCCGGCTGAGCTACTCCAAGGTGCGTGCGATCACACGGGTGGGCACAGCGGCCAATGAGGACGAGCTGGTCCAGGCGGCACGGGCGGCCAGTGCGGTCCAGCTCGACCGGTTGTGT
>DXBY01000010.1 GCA_019116305.1 Candidatus Ruania gallistercoris
ATGCCCCACTCCTTCGGCCCCAGGTACCCGGTCGCCAGCGCCTCGGACCCGATCCCTGCCAGAGCATCAAAACGCAGCTGATCGATGGTGCGCGTATCGCCGTCGGCCTTGGCGGCCTTCGCCCGGGCATGCAACGCCTGATCCAGGGCAAGCACAGCAGCAGCCGGTCCCTCGATCGTCATCGCCGCAGTCTCATCGGCGAGCGCCCGCGGTCGGCTCACCCGCCGCCGCTCCTGACGCCGGGCCGCACGAGCCTCCGCCTCGGCCGGATCCACGGCGATCAGCGCTCGAGCGATATCGCGGCGCAGCTGCCCGGCGGTACGTTGCGGCGCACCAGGCAACACCGCATCCTCCACCGCCATCGCCATCTGCCAGGAGCACTCCGCCAGACCGTCGGCGATCACCCGTGCCCGGCCGGTGTCGATCCGGCCCAGGCGCAACTCGGTACCGGTATTGACCAGGTGCCGCCCCCACGCCCGGCCCCGGCGCACCAGTGCCCGACACTGAGGCCGGGTCCAGCCCAAGCGCACTGCCAGCTCCTCCGGCGCCGTGCACCCCTTCTCCGCATCTTCCGCCGAGACCTCGCCGGAATCGGCATCGACGCTCTCGGGGGCCAAGGCTGGCGGGTTCATCGACGCCCGCTCGGCCAGCACCCCCGCGGCCCGACCCATCAGTGCCTCCGCACACGCGGAGATCCGGTTCGCGGCGGCGACCGCCTCCACCAGTGCCGCATCCTCGGCTTCGTCCAGATCGAGTGACAGCAGTCGCTCCAGCAACGCACCGCCAGTGCCCATCCGCACCAGCTGCTCATCCAGACCCAGATGTTCGAACTCCGTCAACAGGCGGGCCATCACACTCACGGCAGCGCCCTGCCCGGAGTTCCCCTCATCGGGCCCCTCCGGGATGATATGACCGTCGCCGTCCATAGAACAATTGTACGGACTAGAACGCATGTTCGCAAGGGATTTGGCCGAATTCCTCAACGACTTCTCGCGCCCACACACAAGAATGTGCACCCGCGTACGAGACTCACGACCGCAGCGGGTGCAGGTCCGCGCGGCGACTCGGGTCGAGATCGTGGTTCAACGTGACCGCGACCGTCTTCCCAGGTCCGGACTCGGCTGCGCACCCGCCGCCTCAGCGGTTCATCCGCTCCCGCACCTCGTCCAGCGCCTCCTCCAGAGCACTCAGCTCCGGATCGGCCCCGCTCGGGGTGAGGATCGCGGTACGCCGGATCAACCGCACCCCAGCGTGACTGGACCTCTCCTGGCGCCACTGTTCGGCGTCGGTGATCGAGGCCGCGACCGCCTCGGTGAGCGGCGTGGACTGCGCTGTCGTGACGCCGTCGGCCTCGGTGTGCAACATCGCCTCCTGCAACGCCCCGGTGCGCAGCAACCAGATCTCCCGCACCGTGCGGGAGGTGGCCGGACCCACCTGGCTGCCCACCTCGTCCAGGCGGATGGTCTCGTCCAGCAACCGGTGGTGCACCCGCCAGCCGCCCAGGCTCAGCCGTCGCTCCCGGACGGGAACCCGAATGTCGTCACCGAAGGCGTAGAACCCGAACTGCTCCTTGCGCGGGGGCTGGCGGGCCTCCTGCACGGCATAGGAGTCCTCCGGCACACCGGTCAACGCAAGATCGCGCGCGACCTTGCGTCCGTAGGCGAGCACCCGGGCGAATGCCGGCGAGCCGTTGGGGCGTTCGTCGGGCGCCACTGCATCACTGGTTGCAATCATCTCTGCCTCCGCTGCTGGCCTCAGCGGCAGTGTCCCACGTCACACACAGGTGTGCAGGTGGGCGCGCGATGTCCCGGTCAGTCAGCAGCGATGTGCGCCAGCGACCCGGACTGGAGCGCGACCCAGACAGACCCGTCGTCAACCACGGCAAGCCCGTGTGGTTCACCGCCGGCAGCGAGCTGGACCTCGTCGACGATCCGGCCCTGCCGGTCGAGTCTGACCGCGGAACTACTCGCCCACAGCGTGGCCCAGCAGCCGCCGTCACGGGTGGCCGCGACCGCGTGCGGCCGGCTCGCTCGGTCCGGCAGCGGGTACTCGTCGATGGCTCCGTCCGGGCCGATGTGCCCGATCTGACCAGCTCCGATCTCGGCGAACCAGGCACCCTGCGCGCTGGCGCAGATCCCGACCGGTGCCGCGCCGGCGGTGGGCAGCGGGTAGGTGGTCAGCTCACCCGCGCGCGAGAGGGTGCCGACGGCATTGGCCTGGTTCAGCGTCACCCAGAGCGTGCCGTCGGGGCCTGACGCGAGGAGCGAGGGCATGCTGCCCGCCGGCACGGTGAACTCCTCCACCGTCCCGTCCGCAGCGATGCGCCCCACACAGTCCGGGCCGAACACCGTGTACCAGACGGTCCCGTCGCCCTCGGCCCACAGGCCATACGGGGTCCCGTTCGTGGTGAGGAGCCGCGAGGAGATCGCGCCGGCGTGGTCGATGTGGCCGAGGAAGCCGTCTCCCCGGCTGAACCAGAGGTCGCCGTCGGTGCCGTTGGTCAGCACCATGGGCCGACTCTGCGGGGAGTCCAGCTCGATCCGGGCAGACGAGCCGTCCGGGTCAAGGCGCACCAGCTCCCCCGCCGCGACCCTGCTGGTCCACACGGCGCCGTCGGCCGCGATCGCTACCCCATACGCTCCCGGTCCGACCTCGTATTCGGTGACTCGCACGATGCCCCCTTCAGTTGCGGCGCGGTAGCGGCTCGATCGATCGCTCTGCGCGATCCGTCGCAGAGCATGGCGGGCTGCACCTCGTCCGTCAATGGCATTTCGAGACTCGTGCGGCCTGTCCGACCCAGTCCGAGCACGCCAGCAGGCACACAGTGCCTCACCTAGCGTTTAGTGCCCGGTCAACCCAGCCCGACGGCGGGTCCTCGCGTTGGCATGGTCGGTCCACCGGGGTACCCATCTCGCCAGCGCTCCAGCGGCCAGCACACCGACGCCGCCCATGGCGATGATCCCGCCGCCGAGCGAGCCCAGCGCGGCGCCGAGAGACACACCCAAGGGCCCGCCGGCGTTGCCGGTGTCGCCGAGCAGCCGCCAGATGCCCAGGTACTGGGCGCGAGCATGGTCCGGGGCGGTGTCCGCGCCCAGGGTCATCAGGATCCCCGATCCCATCCCATTGCCGATCCCGAGCACCAGGGCCACGGTGATCACCGCCGGCAGTGCCTCGGTCAGCGGCAGCAGCACCATCGCCACGGCCATCACCAGCATGGAGGGCACCGCCACCCACAGTCGGCCGAGCCGGTCCATCACCTTCCCGGCAGGGTAGAACAGCAGCATGTCCACCCCACCGGCGAGCCCGAACACGAGGCTGGTGGTGGCCGGTTCGTAGCCGAGCTGTTCGGTCCACAGCGGGAGGACGGTCTGCCGTGCTCCGCGGACGGCGCCGACCAGCAGCACCGCGATACCCAGGGTGGTGAAGATGGCGCGGTAGTCGCGCAGCACCGCCAGCATTGTGGTCCGCGGCCGGACCGGACCGGCCGCAGCAGCAACGCCGTCCGCGCCACCAGCCGCTCCCCCGCCGGCGCGCTGCTTCCCCTCGGCGGGCACCACGAACCACACCACCAGCGCGGAGATCAGTGAGGTGGCCACCCCGAGCCAGTACGAGGCGGCCGGCCCACCGCCGTGCACCAGCGCAGCCCCGGCGAACGGACCGATGAACAGCCCGATCCGGGCCACTCCCCCGAGCGCGGACATCGCCCGCGCCCGCCGCATCGGTGCGATCACCTCGGTCAGGTGGGCCTGCCTGGCCAGCCCGTACACCGAGTTGGTGCCGCCGGTGAGCAGGACGGCCAGGGCAAGCGTGGGCAGGTTGGGGGCGAGAGCGCAGCCGGCGAGCGCCAGCATCGCCACCAGCGAGGAGGCGATCATCGCTGCCCGGTCGCCCAGACGTGCGGCGAGGGCTCCCGCCGGCAGGTCGGCGATGATCTGCCCCACCGGCACCAGGGCCACGAGCAGCGCTGCCCCGGCCGCGTCCGCGCCCAGCCCCACGGCACTGACCGCGATCATCGGGGTCATCGCGCCGATGCCCACGCTGAACAACAGTGAGGGGAGATAGACCCCCGGGATCAGCGGGCGCAGCGAGGTGAACTGGGCGGGCGGGTTCACCAGGTCATCACGGCCGCCATGATGCCAGAGCGCCTGGACGTGCAGATGGCCGCGTCCGTCTCCCGGACGCGGCCATCTGCGACGTGTGCGTGGCTAGCCGATCACGCCGACTCAGATGAGTTCGTCGCCCCAACCAAAGGTCGTGACGCCACCGCCACCGTTGATCAGCTCATCGCCCCAACCCTGGGCCTGGCTGCCACCGCCGTTGATGAGTTCGTCACCCCAACCGAGGGTCACGGCACCACCACCGCCGTTGATCAGTTCGTCACCCCACCCCGCAGTAGTGGAAGCAGATGCTCCTGGTGCCAACAACAGCACTGCACACACC
>DXBY01000065.1 GCA_019116305.1 Candidatus Ruania gallistercoris
GTGGTGAGGAACTCGGAAGTGATGCGGCCCTTGGTGCCGAGCTCGCCGGAGGAGTCCCTACGCGCCCCGCGGCTGCGGGACCACTCCAGGACCTCCCAGGAGGGGTCGGCGAGCGAACTCTCCCCGCGGCCCACCCGGTCGCACTCACCCGGGCCGAGCGGCGCGGGCACCTGCTCGGCGGAGGTGCTGAGCACGCGCGCCCGTTCCCCGGCAGTGGCCCAGGTGGGTTGCCAGTCCCCGTCGTCCTCGCGGGCGTCCAGGGTCCAGATCTGCAGCGTGTCCAGACGGCGACCGGTCGGCCTGGCCAGGTCGCCCCAGGTGTTGTCCAGAGTGGGCACCAGGGAACCGGTCCAGCCGGTGCTGAGATCGGTGGTCTGCTCGGCGGGCGGAGCTGGGCTCGGCGGCGTGACCTCGGCTCCGGGGCCTTCCTCCCAGGCGACCAGCACGAGCGGGGCACCACCGGTGTCGACGTGGAGCACCGAACGCTCACCGCGACTCTCGATCCGCACGGCACGCTGGGCACCGGTGGCCGGATCCCAGACCTCCGCGGCCGCCACCGGGGCAGCGACGTGCAGCACTCGCTCGGTGACGTACCGGGCGCGGTCGAAGTCGTAGTCGGGGACCCGACCCAGACCGGCCTCGGACCGGAGCGGGTAGCCGGTCGCGTTCGGGTAAGCCCCACCGACCAACGCCACCGCCGAGCGACCCGACCGGCGCACCAGCAGCGGAGCGTCCGTTCCGGCGTACTGAGCCTGCCCCAGATCGGCCAGCACCGCCACGGCAGCGTCCGCATCGGCCACGTGTTCCAGCCGCTCGTGCTCGGCGAGCACGCGCACGACGTCGTCACCCCCGAAACGCCCGGTGGCGTAGACCGGCAGCTCACCCACCACCAGCACCCGCCCACCCCGGTCGAGCAGCTCGATCAGCGCCTGGGCGGTGCCCTGCTCCAGGAACTGTGCGGACGGGACCAGCACCGTGGACCAGGAGTCCTCGCCCACTCTGATCGCACCCGGCTCGTGCTCCGAGCGGTCCAGGGAGGCGTCGTCGATGATGTCGAAGCACAGCCCGGCGCGATCGAGTGCACTGGGCTGGAAGTGGAACCAGTCGTCCTTGCCGACCAGGTCCAGATACACCTGCTGGGTGCGCGCCACATCGGTGCCGGCCTGTTCGAACGAGGACGCCCCGAAGTGGGTGATGGGCATGTCCAGCGGCAGGGAGGCCTGCATCGTCGCCGTCGGGTGCAGCACGGCCACGTCGGCAACCGCACGCCCCCAGGTCATCGTCGCCGCGACCCGGGAGACCGCGTCGGCGAACTGCCGGTAGTGGCGCCAGTAGGGCTGGCGCCAGTCGGTGGAGGGCGGCGCCCACTCGAACCAACCACCGACGGTGGAGAAGTAGCTGGCGTGCGGGTTGTACAGCGTGGCACCGCGCCGGAAGAACGGCAGTAGCCAGTCCCAGGTGTCCTCCAGGGTGCCGCCCCACCCGGAGGAGTGGAAGGCTTCCAACCAGACCCGGTCGTGGTCGTAGAGCTTGGCCAGGGAGGCGTGGAACTTGGCATCGCCCTCGTGGTCGGAGCCGACGGCGGACAGGTGCCGGTGGGTGCGTGGGTAGTCGGTGTAGATCTGGGTGGACTGCACGGGCAACCCGGCGCGTGCCGGGTTGGACTGGTCGGCCCCGATGAGCATGCCGCGCTCCTCGTGCCACCGGCCCAGCGGGAGGAACAGCGCCTCTTCGGTCAGGGCCGCGCGGACGGCGTAGTAGTCGGAGCGGATCTTTCCGGCGTGGGCATCGGCGGAGCCGAAGAGCGCCGGCAGGTGGGGGTGCAGGTCGTAGCCCTGCCGGGTGCGGAACTCCTCGAGGAAGGAGTCGGTCCACGGGTTGGTGGACGGGAGCTCGTCCTGGAAGCTGCCGGCGATCACAGTGCCGAGATACTGCGGCAGGCGCCGGTCGAACTCGCCGTGCACCCGGTCCAGCAGCAGCCGGACGGCGGCGGGGTTGAGGTAGTCGAACGCCGTCGGTACGGCCGTGACCAGCTGCACCGGACCATGCTCCGCGCCGGGCACAGCGCCGTCCGGAGCGGTGGGCAGCAACCCGCCGGCCTCGGTGTAGATCCCGACGAGGGATTCCTCACCGAACAGCACCGGTCGCCCGCCGGCGAGCTCGCCCGCCCGGCTGCGCAGGGTACTGCCGGCGGCCCACGGGTGCTCCCGGGTCACCCGGCCCTGCAGGTTCGCACCGGAGAACCCGATCTGATCGTAGAACCACAGCCGCATACCGAGTTCCTCGGCGAGCTCACAGGCGCGTTCCACCCGCTGCCACCACACGGGTGAGAACCATTGCGGGTTGTCGGTCTCGGCGCCGAACTGGGGGCCAGCGGGCGCGAGGTTGATCAGCACCAGGTTGTAGATGCCGCCGGCGGCGAAGCGGCGCAGCTGCCACTCCATCCGTTCCTCGGTGACCTCCTCCCCGCTCCACCACCACAACGGCGTCGGACTGAAGTCGCGCGGCGGCGCCTGGAACAGCTCCCGCAGCCGGGTATCGATCGTGGCCCGGTCGCCATGGTCGGCACGGTGCTCAGCAGTCATCGGCGTACCCCAGCGCTCAGACCTGTCGGAAGTCGATACCGAGCAGGGAGGCGGCGGCCCGGTAGTCGGCCACCCGGTCCCCCACGGACAGGGACCAGTGGTGACCCACCCCGCTCGCGGACCAGTCGTCCACCCACTGGCCCGGGTCCCGGCCGAAGTCGACCCGGCTGGTGGTGTTGCCGATCTGCAGCAGCGGCCCGGGCACCACTGTGCCGGTGGAGGCGATCAGCGAGAGCGACCCGTCCCGGTCCTGGCCGAGGCCGAGCAGGGTGACCGGTCCGTGCTTGACGTCGAACTCCACGCTCACGCCGAAGCCACGTTTGCCGTGGTAGGTGCCGAGGCCGCGCAGCAGCGGGTCCTGGTTCGAGACGGTGATGTGCGCGGGTCCGTCATGACCCATCTCCACCACGCCGTCGGTGAAGTTCAGCGCCTGGATCTCGCAGAACGACCCGCCGGCGCCCACCACCTCGGTGACCAGCTGGGCCACCGTAGTGCGCAGCTCGTACTCGCCGGTGGTGGGGATGCCGCGGGCAGTGAGCAACGAGGCGCCGAGGATCATCCCAGCGCCCAACCGCTCGTGGATCTCCTGGTCGAGGCCACGGTGGTAGTAGGCCAGGCTGTCCAGGGCGAAGTCGTCCACCAACCGGTCCAAGCCGAGGGAGACTCGCACGCCCCAGGCGAGATCGTCCTCGTCCACGCTCGAGTCGAAGGTGAAGATCTCCCGCACCGCCGCGGTCCGTTCGGCGACCTGGTCGGCCGTGACCTCATCCACCCGGACGCGGAGATCGTCGAACTCCAGCACCTCCACGTGCGAGCCGAACGTGGCCGGCAGCAGGGTGAGGTCGGTCGAGACGTCGAGCATGCCGGGGTACAGGTGCCCCATCAGCCCGTGCCGCGCGTGCCGCAGGGCCGCACGGACGTGCGCGGCGTTGATCCAGTGCTCGATCCGCTGCCAGGCCGACTCCTGGCGCAGCCACCCGGAGACGGACCGGAACGGGATGCCGGCCCGGCGGAAGACGTTCCCGAGCTCGGGGACCGGGCACTGCCCGCAGTAGGCCAGCCAGTCCCCGGTGCTGAACGAGGCGTGGTCCATCTTCTCTGTCGGCTGCAGGTCGATCACCAGCACCGGGGCGTCGGCCCGCTGGGCGATCGGGAGCACCATCGAGGCGGTGAGATACGTCGTCAGGAACAGCACGATGAGGTCGCAGTCGGCCCGGCGCAGCTTCTCCGCCGCCACGGCGCCTTCCTGGGCGTCGGAGATGAACCCGGCATCGGTCACCTCGGCGTCCATCTCGGCGAACCGACCGGAGACGTACCGGGCGGACTCCTCCAGCTGGGGACGGAGCTGGGGGAACTGCGGCCAGTAGGTCCCGAGTCCGCCGGCGACCAACCCGATCCGGGTCTTCCGCCGCCCCCGGGGGACGATCAGCTCCGCTGCCTTGCCTGCAGCTCCGTGCGTCGGTGCCACTGCCACGACGGCTCCCTCACATCCTTGTCGGCTGTCACGATTTAATCGATTAGTTTAATCGATTAGCAGCACACTAGTGGCTCTCGGTCGGATGTCAACAGCTGCGCGGGATCGAATCCGGGTAGGGACGACACCTTGCCCGTTCGTTACTTCCCCCGGCGGTTCGATACCCGCGCGCACGATTCATCGCGCGAAGTATCGCTTGATTCGATTCACCGGGGCAGGGCGGCAGGGCGGCAGGGCGGCAGGGGATGGTGGCAGGGCCTCAGGGCGCGGAGGCCCGCACCACCATGCTGGGCTCCAGCAGCCGAGCCTCGTGCGCGTGCGAGCCGGCCGACTCGATCTCGGCGAGGAGAAGGTCCACAGCGGAGCGGCCGAGCACGTCCTTGGGTTGCCGAACCGAGGTCAGCGGCACCATCGACTCCGTGGCCAGCGCCAGGTCCCCGTAGCCCACCACCGCCACGTCCTCGGGTACCCCCAGCCCGGCGCCTACCAGGCCGCGGATCACCCCGAGCGCCAGCTGGTCGTTGGTGCAGAAGATGCCCGCCGGCGGGTCCGCAGCGATCTGCTCGGCCGCGCGCAACCCGCCCTCGATGGTCATCTCCGGCACCTCGACCACCGTCAGCGCTGAGCTGTCGCCACCCTCGGCGGCAATCGCCTGCCGTGCTCCGGTCTCCCGCTCCACACACTGCGGGATCTCCCGCGGGCCGTTCACCACCACCACCCGTCCGGTGCGGCTGCTCAGCAGATGCTCCACCGCCAGGAACCCGCCGCGCTCGTCGTCGATGGCCACCGAGCAGCCGTCGGCCACCGGCCACCGGCGGTCCACCAGCACCGGATGGGCACCCACCAACCGCAACCGCGCCAGTCGCGAGGTGTCGGCTGCCAGCGGGACCACGATCGCACCGGCGGCCCGCTGCTCGGCGAGCATCCGGATGTGCTCCAGCTCGATCTCGGCGTCGTCGTCGCTGACGCACAGGCCCGTGACGTACCCGCGGGTCCGCGCCGAGTGCGCCACTGCCTTGGCGATCGCCGCGTAGAACGGGTTCATGATGTCCGGCACGATCAGGCCGATCAGCTTGCCGGTGCCGCTGCGCAGCGCGGAGGCGGAGCGGTTCGGCACGAACTGCAGCTCCTCGATGGCCGCTAGCACCCGTGCCTGGGTGGCCGGGGAGACCATGTGCGGCCGGTTGAGCGTGTTCGAGACCGTCGCCGTGGACACGCCGGCCCGCTTCGCCACGGCGGCCACGCCCAGCTCGTCCGCACGCTTGCGTGCCATCGCCGCTCACCTCCTGCGCACTCCTGGGCCGTCACCGTCCTGTGCATTATGGCGCAGTCGCTCGGCCGGGTCCGTGGCCCAGGTCGAGGCGCTGGTGCGTCCAGGACCGCCTCAACCAGCGGTCGTGCGAGGCGATCACCACGGCGCCCGGGTAGTCGGCGATGGCGTCCTCCAGCTGGGTGGCCAGCAGCAGGGACAGGTGGTTGGTGGGTTCGTCCAGGAGGAGCACATCCGGCGGGTCGGCCAGCAGCGCAGCGAGGGCGAGCCGCCGGCGCTGACCGACGCTGAGCACCTCCACCGGGCGGTTCTCGTCCCGGCCGGGCAGCAGGGCGAACGTGCTCAGCGGCACCCGCTCCGCCGCCTCCGCGCCGACCAGATCGGCATACGCCTGCCGGGCGGTACGGCCCGCACCGCGGCGCTCTGGGTCGGGCAGGTGCACCTCCTGGGTGAGCAGGCCGATCCGTAGTGCCGCCGGGGCGTTCACCGATCCGGTGGCGGGGCGCAGCTCGCCGGCGAGCAGGTGCAGCAGCGTCGATTTCCCGACGCCGTTCGGACCGGTGATCAGCCATTTCTCCCCTGCCGCCACGCTCACCGAGGTGGCGGCCAGCCGCCCGGGCAGGCTCACCTGGGTAGCGGTGAGCACCGGGCCGGACCAGTTCCGCCGGGCCGGACCGTTCCGGTCCGCTCCGGCGGTCAATCCGCGGAAGAACAGCTCGCGCGGCGGCTTGCGCAGCTGGCTCTCCTCGAACTCGGCGAGCCGGGACTGAGCATCGTTCACCCGGCGGGAGACGACCTTGGCGTTGCGGTCCGCGTAGAACTTCTTCGCCGCTCGGGCCTCGGTGCGCGGCTCACGGCCGGGATGCCCCACGGTGTGGGCGTCCCGCACCGCGGCGCGGAGCCGCTTCAGCTCCTCCTGCTCGGCCAGGAACTGGCGCTCCCAGCGCTGCCGGGCGTCGAGGCGAGCGTGCAGGTAGTCGGTGTAGCTGCCGGTGAAGGACACGGCGCCGATACCGGAGCCGTCGCCGTCACCGACCAGCCGGCCGGCTACCGCGTGCGGCAGCGGCGCGGGGTCCAGGTCCACCAGCGAGGTGACCGTCTCGTCCAGGAACGCCCGGTCGTGGCTGGCCAGCAGCACCGGCCCGGACCAGTCGGTGAGTACCTGCTGGAGGTACTCAGCGGCGGCATCGTCGAGGTGGTTGGTGGGCTCGTCCAGGAGCAGCACATCGGGTGCGCTGAGCAGCAACCAGGCGAGTGCCAGGCGGGAGCGTTGACCGCCGGAGAGCGCATCGGTCGTCCGATCCCGGGGGAGCTCGGCCAGACCGAGACCGCTGAGCATGGTCTCCACCCGGGAGTCGGTGTTCCAGGCATCCAGCCGTTCTGCGGTCTCCAGAGCGGCGGCGAAGGCCCCGGCTGCAGCCTCGTCCTGTGGCGCCTCGGCCATCGCGCTCCCGGCTGAGTCCACCGCCGCAGCGGCCCGGCGAGCCGGCGCAACGGCAGCTTCCAGTGCATCGGTGACGGTGTCGGCCGGGCCGAACGGCGCTTCCTGGTGCAGCAGCCCGACCCGCGGGGTCCGGCCACCGGGTGCGGTCACGCCCACGGTCCCGGCGTCAGGATGCAGCAGGCCGGCGGCGATCCGCAGCAGCGTGGTCTTCCCGGAGCCGTTCTCCCCGATCAGCCCGGTGCGCCGGCCGGCGGGCACCACGAACGAGACATCGGTCAGCACCCGCCGGGTGCCGAAGCTGCAGGAGACTCCGTCCAGGCGCAGGTGGGCGGCGGCAAGCGTGGCAGTGGGTACAGTCATGGGCATCCTCAGCGTCGATGAAGGTCCTGCCGGGCATCGCCGCAGGCGCAGGACAGGTGAGGATCACAGCCACATGCCCACCAGCGTACGGGGCATCCGGTCCGGCGGCCAGGTATTTCTCGTCGGCGCGGGCAGCTGCCGCAGTCAGCCCACCTCGAGCCGGTGCAGCACTGTGGCCACCCGCGCACGGTCGCGGGCGTCCAGCCCGCGGAGCGGCAACGGCAGGCAGGACCGGGGCACCAGGCCGAGCTCCTCGGCGATCGCTGCGGTCACCCGCAGGCTGCCGTGCAGGGCGAACAGGTCCCAGAGCGGACGCACCCGCTGCGACCGGTCTTCCGCCTCCGCCGCGGCACCGCTCAGCGCTGCGCGGGTGATCGCCAGGACCGGCTCGGGCACCGTGCCGCCGAGCACCGAGTACCACACCGCACAGCCGGCGCTGAGCCCGGTCGCGCCGAGCGCGTCTCCGGACACCCCGATCGTGACGCTCTCGGGCAGCACGGTTCGCAGCTGGGCGATCCGCTCTGCAGCGGCCGCAGGTTCCGCGGGAACACCAGGGATCTTGATCGAGGAGACATGTGGGAGCCGGGCGATCTCGCCGTAGAGATCGTCGGTGAATCTCACGTGTGTGGTGCCCGGGCTGTCGTAGACCACCAGCGGCACCGCTAGCTCATCGGTGACGTCTCGGTAGAGACCGTAGACGTCCTCGTCGGTGAGCGCCTGGTAGCTGACCGGGGCAAGGAGCACCCCGGCAGCGCCGGCCTGCTGGGCGTCGTCGACATGCTGGTGCACCCAGGACGTGCGCAGTGCTCCGACCCCCACGAGCACCGGCACCTCGTCGGCGTGCTGCACAGCCAGCTGCGCCACCCGGGCGCGCTCGGCCCGGTCCAGGTACGGGTAGCTGCCCGTGGAGCCGAGCACGGTGATCGAGTCCACCCCGGCCGCCACCAGTCGCTGCACCAGGCCGGCGAAGGCCGCCTCGTCCACCCGGTCGCCGTCGAACGGGGTGAGCGGGAACGCGCTCAGGCCACCGGGCAAGCGAGCCGTACCGGTCGGGCTCACCCCAGCACCAAGGCTCACCCCAGCACCAGCCGGCCCACCACATACACCGGCACCCCTGCCACGGCAACGGGCAGCATCGCCGCTGCTAGCGCCGCCGTCGGCCTACCGGAGGCCGGGAACTGACCGAACAGGGCATGCACAGCAGCAGTGAGCACCCCGGCGGCCAGCCCCACCAGTCCCCCGGTGAGCAACCCGACCACCTCGATCAGCGACCCGACCAACAGTCCGGAGGCGCAGCCGAGAACGATCGTGGCCGCCGACCCCAGCCAGCCCGGGATCGGCAACGCCGTGCATGCCGAGGACACGGTCAGCGTGACTGCCCCGACCAGCAGCAGTCCCACTGAGACCTGACCGGTCCCGATCGCCAGCCAGCCTGCCGCGGAAGCCATCACGACGGCGCCGGTCACCACTCCCGAAACGGATTCCACCAACCGTGGTCGCCCGTCCCGGCGGACCAGCTCGCGCACGAACGCGCCCACCACGCCGACGCCGAGGACCACGGCCACGTAGAGGAGGTCGTTCCAGACCAGCAGTGCGGCGATCGCCGACCCACCGGTGAGCACCAGCAGGACTACCGCGCTCCGGCGTGCCGGCAGCTCCAGCAGAGTGGGCCAGCCGATGGCGAACAGCGCCGCGATCCCGGACACGGTCAGCACCAGCAAGGATCGGTCGCCGAAAGCGGTGATGCCGATCCCGGCGGCTGCCGTTGCGGTCACCACCGCTCGGAACGTGCCGCTGATCATGCCTCGGTCCACCTCATCCTCAGAAGATCGTACGCGCCGCCGCCCTGGCCGGCGGCCAAGAGCGCGCCGTCTACTCGATAGGGTAAGGGGCCTCAGGTCGGGAGGAGCGCGAGTGGCTGACCTGGTACTGCTGACCACCGCGCCACCGAACGGGGCGCCGGTGATACCGGCGCTCGCCCTGCTGCACCACCGGGTCCGGTTCGCCCCGCCCGATGCCCGCGCCGCACTGGGCCACACCGATGTGGACGTGATCATCGTGGACGGCAGCGATGACCTGGCCAAAGCGCGCAGCACCTGCCGCACGTTGCGGGCGGCCGGCCTGGAGACGCCGGTGCTGCTGGTGCTCGGCGAAGGCGGCCTGCCAGTGGTGAGTGCGGACTGGGGGGTGAGCGACATCGTGCTCGGCAGCGCCGGACCCGCTGAGCTCGATGCCCGGCTGCGACTGCTGACCGAGCGCGCCGGGGCTGCCGAGTCCGGCGCGGACGCCGGCCATATCGAGGTAGGCGACCTAACCATCGATCCGGGTGGGTACACCGCACGGCTGCGCGGCACTGCTCTGGACCTGACCTACAAGGAGTTCGAGCTGCTCCGCTTCCTCACCCAGCACCCGGGCCGGGTGTTCACCCGCGCCCAGCTGCTGCAGGAGGTCTGGGGGTATGACTACTTCGGTGGCACCCGCACTGTCGACGTGCACATCCGGCGGCTGCGCGCCAAGCTCGGCCCGGAGTACGACCAGCTGATCGGCACAGTGCGCAACGTCGGCTACCGGTTCGACCAGCCGCCCGACCGACCCGCCCTCCCCTGACCATCCGGCACGCGTTGGGTGCACCCGGGCACCGCTCGTACACTGGAACGCGACACCGGGTCGCACTAGCCCCGGGCTCCAACAACTGCCGCTTCGAGCGGCCTTCGCGCCGTCAGGCGCTGGGCGGCCCGGTGTCCTCACTCCTGACCGGTCCGCAGGTGCGCCGTGGATGCTCTAGCCTGTTCGAGTTGATCTCCCACCCTGGACGGAGTCTGCAGTGCGCTTTCGTCTGACCCCGCGCGACGGGACGTTCTTCGACCTGCTGGCCATTTCCGCCGGGCATTTGGTCACCGGCGCGGACCTGCTGGCCCAGCTGATCGGCGCACCACCTGCCGAACGGCAGGGTTACGCCGATCAGCTCAAACAGTCCGAGAACGACGCGGACGAGAGCACGCACGCGATCATGCGCCGGCTGAACCAGACCTTCGTCACGCCGTTCGACCGGGACGACATCTACAACCTGGCCTCGGCCCTGGACGACTGCATGGACGCGATGGAGGCCGCCGGGGACCTGATCGTGCTCTACCGGGTGCACGATCTCCCGGAGGGGGTCATGGCCCAGGTCTCCACCCTGCAGCGGGCCGCCGAGCTGACCGCCACCGCGATGCCGCGGCTGCGGGACCTGAACGAGGAGCTCACCGAGTACTGGATCGAGGTCAACCGGCTGGAGAACGAGGCCGACCGCGCCTATCGCGACCTGCTCGCGCTGCTGTTCCAGAGCCCGCGCTACCAGGAGAGCCCGGCCGCGGTGATGGAGATGTTCAAGCTCAAGGGCATCATCGACGTGCTGGAACAGGGGGCCGACTCCTTCGAGAAGGTCGCCAACTACGTCGAGACCATCTTCCTCAAGGAGTCCTGAGCCGGTGGAGCTCGTCCTCGTCCTGCTGGTCATCGTCATCGCCCTGACGTTCGACTACACCAACGGCTTCCACGACGCCGCCAACGCCATCGCCACCTCGGTCTCCACCCGGGCGTTGACCCCGCGCGCCGCCCTGCTGATGGCGGCCGTGATGAACCTGGTCGGGGCACTGCTGGGCACCGGGGTGGCCGAGACCATCGGCAGCGGCATCGTCGACGTCACGGCGGGTTCCAGTGGGCTGGTGGTGGTGCTGGCCGGACTGCTCGGTGCGATCACCTGGAACCTGATCACCTGGTGGAAGGGACTGCCGTCCTCGTCCTCGCATGCGCTGATCGGTGGACTGATGGGCGCTGGCCTGGCTTCGATGTCCACAGTGCACTGGTCGGTGATCCTGGACAAGGTGGTCCTGCCGATGGTGCTCTCCCCGCTGGTCGGGTTCGTGCTCGCCTACGTGCTGATGCTGGCCGTGCTGTGGATCTTCCGGAACGCCGCCCCGGGGCGGACCCAGCGCCGGTTCCGGGTGGCGCAGACCGTCTCAGCCGCGGCGATGGCGCTCGGGCACGGGCTGCAGGACGCGCAGAAGACGATGGGGGTGATCGTGCTGGCGCTGGTGGCGGCCGGCTGGCACACCGGCTCGGAGATCCCGCTGTGGGTGAAGATCGCCGCCGCGAGCGCCATCTCGCTGGGCACCTACTCCGGCGGCTGGCGGATCATGCGCACCCTCGGCCGGAAGGTGATCGAGCTGGACCCCGCCCGCGGGTTCGTAGCGGAGACGGTGGCCTCCGGCGTGCTCTACACCACGGCGTTCGTGTTCCACGCGCCGATCTCCACCACCCAGACCATCACCTCGGCGATCATGGGCGTGGGTGCCACCAAGCGCCTCTCCGCGGTGCGCTGGGGAGTCGTGGGCAACATCGGCATGGCGTGGGTGCTGACCATCCCCGCGGCGGGCAGCGTCGCCGCAGTGCTGTTCCTGGTGCTCCACTTCTTCATGGGCTGAGTGGCCGACGGCGCCCCCTTCCGGGCAGCTCGATGTCGGCCTGGTCACATGGGGAGTTCACCCCGTTGTGGCGCGCGATTTCAACGCTGAGCCACCGTAAGATGTCACTCGGAAGCGTAGGAAACTCGTCCTGCGCCTGGAGACATGGGGAGCATGATGAAGACTGGACGTATCGTCCGAACCACCTTGGCCGTCGTCGGTGCCGTCGGGGTGACCGCCTCGCTCGCTGCCTGCGGCAGCCAGGTGGCCACCGCCGAGGTGGGTGCTTGTGTGAACTCGTCCGACCTCGAGGGTGAGATCACCGAGATCCCGACGGTGGACTGCTCGGAGGAGCACGACTCGCAGGTGTTCTTCCTCGCCGAGATGACCGACGACGAGTTCCCCGGTCAGGAAGGCGTCCAGGCCGCCGCCGAGGAACAGTGCCTCCCGGCGTTCGAGGACTTCGTCGGCGCCACGTACGAGGAGTCCTCGCTCGACATCACCTTCATCGGCCCGAGCCAGGAGACCTGGGACCAGGCGGACGACCGCGAGGTCATCTGCATCCTGTACACGATGGACGGGTCCACCTCCACCGAGAGCTTCGAGGGCTCCGGCCTCTGAGCCACCCCGCGCAGCACTGTCCCACCGCGCAGCACTGAGGGCCGCAGGCGATCTGCCTGCGGCCCTCTGCTGTGCGCACTCCCCCGCACGTCCTCCGCCGGCCCCTGCCGCCCCGCCCCCGGCGTTGAATCGAATCAGGCGATGCTTCCCGCGCTGAGTAGTGCCCGCGGGTATCGCGTCACCGCAGCAAGTCAGCACCCGGCGCGGGCCCGCCGTCGTCGCGGCCGGTGGTCAGCCGAACCGGCCGGAGATGTAGTCCTCGGTGGCCTTCTCCGCCGGAGTGGAGAACATCGTGGTGGTGTCGTCCATCTCGATCAGCCGGCCCGGCTTGCCGGTGCCCTCGATGTTGAAGAACCCGGTGCGGTCCGAGACCCGGGCCGCCTGCTGCATGTTGTGCGTGACGATCACGATCGTGTAGTCGTTCTTCAGCTCGTGGATGAGCTCCTCGATCGCCAGCGTGGAGATCGGGTCCAGTGCCGAGCAGGGCTCGTCCATCAACAGCACCTGCGGCTGCACCGCGATCGCGCGCGCGATGCACAGCCGCTGCTGCTGACCACCGGAGAGGGAGGAGCCGGGCTTCTCCAACCGGTCCTTGACCTCGTTCCACAGGTTCGCACCGGTCAACGAGCGCTCCACCAGCTCCGCCGACGCCGCCTTGGACATCTTCCGGTTGTTCAGCTTCACCCCGGCGAGCACGTTGTCTGCGATGGACATCGTCGGGAACGGGTTCGGCCGCTGGAACACCATCCCGACCTGCCGGCGCACCTCGACCGGGTCGATCCCCGGGCCGTAGAGGTCCTGGCCGTCCATCAGTGCCTTGCCCTCCACCCGCGCACCGGGGATCACCTCGTGCATCCGGTTCAGCGTGCGCAGGAAGGTGGACTTGCCACAGCCCGAGGGTCCGATCAGCGCGGTGACGCTGCGCGGCTCGATGCTCATGTGCACGCCTTCGACGGCGAGGAAGTCGCCGTAGTAGACGTTCAGGTCGGAGATGTCGATTCGTTTGCTCATCAGTAGTCCTTTGTCCCGGAGCCCTGCGGCGCCTCGGTCCGGTGCGCCTCGTGCGTCGGCGCGCCCGCGCGCAGGCTCCTCGCGCTCATCGACTCACCTTCGGGGTGAAGTAGCGGCTGACCAGCCGCGCGATCAGGTTCAGCAGCATCACGATGATGATCAGGGTCAGGGCACCGGCCCAGGCCCGGTCCGTGGAGGCTCCGCCCTGGGCGTACTGGCGGTAGACGTAGACCGGCAGCGTCTCGATCCGTCCGTCGAACATGTCCCAGTTCACGGCATCGAGGGTTCCGACGGTGATCAGCAACGGCGCGGTCTCCCCGATGATCCGGGCCAGGGCGATGATCACACTCATCGTGATCCCGCCGATCGAGGTCCGCAGCACGACCTTGACGATCGTCAGCCACTTCGGCACCCCCAGGGCGTAGGAGGCCTCCCGGAGCTCGTTCGGCACCAGCCGGAGCATCTCCTCGACGTTGCGCACCACCAGCGGGGTCATCAGCACGGTGAGCGCGACACCACCGATCAGCGCCGACTTGTACTGCGGGCCGACCAGCACCAGGAACATCGTGTAGGCGAACAGACCGGCCACGATGGAGGGGATACCCGTCATCACGTCGACCAGCAGCGTGATCCCGCGCTTGATCGCACCCTGCCCGTACTCGACCAGGTAGATGGCGGTGAAGATGCCCAGCGGGACGGCGATCACCGCGGCGATCCCGGTCACGTACAGCGTGCCGATCATCGCGTGGAACGCGCCACCGGAGGTCATCGCGCCGAACACCCCCACCATGTCGGTGGTGAGGAACTCCCAGCTGAACTGCTGCATCCCATCACCCACCACGATCCCGAGCAGGGTGAACAGCGGGATCACGGCGAGCAGGAAGGCCACGGTGACCAACGCCGTCGCCAAGCGGTCCTTCGCCCATCTCGGCCCCTCCACCACCCGGGAGAGCACGGTGATGGCGACGGCGTAGCACACCGCTGCGAGGGCGAACAGTCCACCGAGGGTCACCTCGGCGAACAGCGCCAGGATGCCTGCCGCCAGGGCGAGCGAGGCGAGCAGCGTGGCGTAGGGAGCCCACCGCGGCAGCCGGCGGTGGCGCCGCACGGGCAGGGGCGGGGCGGCGACTGCCATCAGTTGGCTCCTGAAAACTCGGCGCGACGATTGATGATCCAGCGGGCGACGAGGTTCACGCCGAAGGTGAACGCGAACAGGATCAGCCCGGACGCGATCAGCGCATTGACGCCGGTCTGCCCGGACTCGGGCAGGTGGCTGGCGATGTTCGCGGCGATGGACTGGTGCTGACCCGGCTGGAGCAGGAAGAGGTTGATCGCGTACCCCGGGGAGAGCACCATCAGCACCGCCATCGTCTCCCCCAGGGCGCGGCCGAGGCCGAGCATGGAGGCAGAGATGATGCCGGAGCGCCCGAACGGCAGGACCGCCTGGCGGATCATCTCCCAGCGGGTGGCACCCAGAGCGAGCGAGGCTTCCTCGTGCAGCCGCGGTGTCTGCAGGAACACCTCGCGGATCGTGGCGGTGATGATCGGCACGATCATCACCGCCAGCACCAGGCCCGCAGTCATGATGTTGCGTGCCGGGGCCTGGTAGTCGGAGAACAGCGGGATGAACCCGAGGTTCGTGCTCAACCAGGCGAACACCGGGTGGATCAACGGCATCAGCCACTGGATGCCCCACAGGCCGAAGATCACCGAGGGGATCGCGGCGAGCAGGTCGATCAGATAGCCGAGGATCTGTGCCAGTCTGCGCGGTGCGTAGTGCGAGATGAACAGCCCGATGCCCAGGCTCAGCGGGACAGCGACGATCAGCGCGATCACTGAGGACAGCACAGTGCCGAAGATCAGTGGCAGGACCCAGGCCCACAGGCTCCGGTCGAGCATGAAGTCGACCTCGGCGAACGCGGAGCTGTCCGAGGTGAGCGCCGGCCAGGCTCGGTAGAGCAGGAAACCCGCCACCGCAGCCAGGATCACCAGGATCAGCACTCCGCTGCCGGTGGAGATCCCACGGAAGATTCGGTTGCCCAGGCGTCCGCTACTGCCACGCACCGGACCTGCCGCCGAGGTCGCCTCGGCTTCGGAACTCTGGGTCACGTTCACAAATCCTCCATCACAACGACCCGCCCGGGCAAACACGCGTGGGCCGTGCCGGGCAACCCCGGCACGGCCCAGCGGTGGTCAGCCAGCGGCGGAGATGGTCTCCAGCGCGGCTTCGACGTTCTCGCGCAGCTCACCGGAGATCGGCGCGGAGCCGGCCACGTCGGGCTGGGAGGCGCGCTCCTGACCCTCCTCGGAGGCCACGTAGCCCAGGTAGCCCTGCACCAGCTCGGCCTCCTCGGCCGAGTCGTAGGTCTGGCACGCGATGGAGTAGGACACCAGCACGATCGGGTAGGCGCCGGACTCCTGCGTGTCCCGGGCCAGGTCGATGGTCAGCACCGTCTCGGAGGCGTCCTCCGCAGGCGGGGAGACGTCCACGACGGCGGCCGCTGCCTCAGGTGAGAACGGCACGAACTCGTCGCCCACGCCCACGGCCACCGATCCGAGGTCGCCCACGCGAGAGGCGTCGGCGTACCCGATGGTGCCCTCGGCGCCACCGACCACCTCGAGCATCCCGGAGGTCTGCGCACCGGACTGGGTGCCCTCGATCGGCCACAGACCGGCCGGGTCGTGCGTCCAGTCGTCCGGAGCAGCGGCGGAGAGGTACTCGGTGAAGTTCTCCGTGGTGCCGGAGTCGTCCGAGCGGTTCACCGGCACGATCGGCAGGTCGGGCAGGTCCACGTCCGGGTTCGACTCGGCGATCTCCGGGGCGTTCCAGTTGGTGATGTCGCCGTTGAAGATCTGGGCGAGCACGCTGGGGGTGAGGTTCAGGTTGGTGTCGTTCAGCTCGGGCAGGTTGTAGATCACCGCGATCGGGCTGATGTACAGCGGGAGCTCGAGGATCTCGCCGTCGTTGCACCGCTCCTGCGCTGCCGCCATCTCGTCGGCGTCCAGGGCGGCGTCCGAGCCGGCGAACTGCACCGTGCCGTTGATGAACTGCTCCCGGCCGGTGCCCGACCCGGT
>DXBY01000066.1 GCA_019116305.1 Candidatus Ruania gallistercoris
GGGCGAGGGCATCTCAACAGAGCCGCGTCTGGGGTGCCTCAGCAGGGCGAGGGCACCTCAACGGGCACGCGACTGGAGTGCCTCAGCAGGGCGCGCAGCAGGAGGATCTCAGGAGAGCGGCGGTCAGTCCCGCTGGGCCGGCCGCACCGATGTCACGGTCTGGGCGGGCGCCCGGCGATGCGCCGCACCAGGTTGGCGATCCAGCGCCCGACCGAGCTCCACCGCTCGTCGACCCACTTCCGGTTCTCCGCGGCCAGCTTCTGCTCGTCCATGAACGCCTTCGCCCCTCGCTCATCGCGCGCTCGGACCCACTGGCCGTTCGAGCCCCACGGCATCATGTCCAAGTCCTCTCTGCTGAGTGCCATTCAGGGTAGTGGCACTCGGCAGAGCTCGCAGGATCAGCGCTGCCGCGCCGCTCAGATGCGCCGTTTGAGCGTGGAACGCACAGTCGCCTGGCCGAGCGCCCACACCGACCGGAGCAGGGACAACCGCTCCACCTGCCGGTACAGCTCCCAGTTGTACTTCACGAGGGACAGCCGGCTGGAGCCGGACAACGACCCGGCCCGCTGCTCCCGGTACAGCGCCAACGGCTCGTCCAGGCCGCGGGCAACGGTGCCATCCCGGAGCAGGGACAGCCACAGCCCGTAGTCCTGGCGCTTGCGCAGGTCCGGCATGAAGCGCTTGCCCAGTGTGGTGACCCGGTACATCCCGGTCAGGCAGCCGATGTAGTTCTGCTGCAGCAGTGTGGCGTAGGTCAGCTCGTCCTTGGCGGGCACCACCCGGCCGTTCGGGGTGAAGTCCCGGGCATCGCCGGCGAAGTCGGCGGCGACCTTGTAGTAAGCAGTGAACGTCACCGCCGCCTCGTGCTCGGCCGCGAACGCGAGCTGGCGGGTCAGCTTGTCCGCGAGCCAGAGGTCATCGGCGTCCAGGAAGGCGACGTACTCCCCGGTGGCCCGTTCGATCGCCGCATTGCGGGCACGCGCCGCGCCGAGCTGTTCCGTGCTGCGCTCCGGCCGGATCCGCGAGTCCAGGCGCGCCAGGTCGGACAGGATCTGCCAGGAGGCGTCACTGGAACCGTCGTCGGTGATCACCAGCTCCCAGTCCGGGTGCGACTGTGCCTGCACCGACCGGACCGAGGCGGCCACAGTGGCGGCGGCATTATGGACCGGCATCACCACGGACACCAGCGGCATCGGACCTCCCTCACCCGGTGGGTGCCCGGCGTGGCGCCCGGGCAGCGTCCACAGTACCGTCGTCCCGGGCCGGGTACCGTAACCACCGGTGGTAGCCGAGCCACCGGTGAAGGAGTTGCTGGTGAGGAACACGTTGACCTCCGGGGGCCGGGTGCTGGTGCTCGGCAGCTCGGGCTTCGTCGGCTCGCACCTGGCGCCGGTCTTCGAGGCCCTGGGTGTGGAGCTGGCCGGTTTCGATCTGCATCCGGACCCGCACCACGGCCGGCCCACCACGATCGGTGACGTGCGCGACGTCGATGCGCTGATCGAGGCGATGACCGGCTGTACCGCCGTGCTGAACCTGGCCGCAGCCCACCACGACTTCGGGATCGGCACCGCCACGTTCGAATCGGTCAACGTGGGCGGCGCCCGCGCCATCTGCGCTGCGATGGAGCACCACGGCATCACCAATCTGTGCTTCTACTCCTCGGTCGCCGTCTACGGTGAGCACTCCACCCCACCGGACGAACACACCAGACCGGAGCCAGTGAACGACTACGGCCGCTCCAAGCTCGCCGCCGAGGCCGTCTACCGGGACTGGGAAGCGGCCGGGGACCGGCGCGCGCTGATCGTGCGCCCCGCCGTGGTGTTCGGACCGCGGAACTTCGCCAACCTGTACAAGCTGATTCGCCAGATCGACACCCGCCGGTTCCTGCCGGTGGGGCCGGGCACCAACCGGAAGAGCATGTGCTACGTCGAGAACGTGGTGGCCGCGATCGGCTACCTGTGGTCGGCCCCGTCCCGCCTGCCGGCCGATGAGCCGGAGGTGTACAACTACGTGGACAAACCGGACCTGACCTCACGGGAGACCGTCTCCCTGGTGTATCGGGCACTCGGCCGGCGTGAGCCTCGTGCCCGGCTGCCGCTGGCCCCGGTGATGCTCGCGGCGAAGCCGTTCGACCTGGTCGGGAGCATCACCGGCAAGGACCTCCCGATCACCACCGCCCGGGTGCAGAAGCTCTCCGAGGCGGAGACCGCATTCGCCGCCGACCGGATCCGGACCTCCGGGTTCACCCCCTCGGTCAGCCTGCCCGAGGGCATCGAGGCGATGGTGGACTGGTACCGGAGCGAGGGCCGCCGCGCCACGCCGGTGGTGCATCTCCCGCCTGTGGACGTGCAACGCTAGCGGAGTGCTCACTCTGGTTCCGCAGCCCCAGCACTACGCCTGGGGATCCCCCGAGGTCATCCCGGAGTTCCTCGGTGAGACGGCCACCGGTGCCCCGGTGGCCGAGGCCTGGTACGGGGCGCACCCCAGTGCCCCCTCGGAGACCGACGGCGGGACGGACCTGCGTACCCATCTCGCCCAGGCGCCGGAGCTACGCCTCGGGGCGGACGTCGTCGCCCGGTTCGGTCCGCACCTGCCCTACCTGCTCAAGCTGATCGCCCCGAGCCGGCCCCTGTCCCTGCAGGTGCACCCGAACCTCGAGCAGGCCCGCGAGGGTTTTGCCCGCGAAGAGGCGGCCGGTACGGCGCAGCAGGGACGCAGCTATCACGACGCCAACCACAAACCCGAACTGGTGTACGCGCTGACCACGTTCGAGGCGGTGTGCGGTTTCCGGGCGCCACGCCGGGCTGCGGAGCTGCTCGCCGGCCTGTCCGCCCCGCTGGCACGCGAGCTGCTGGTCCGGCTGCGCGCCGAACCCAGTGCGATCGGGATGCACGCCGCTTTCGGCCGGTTGCTGCAGACCGGTACCGCTGACCAGGTCCGTGAGGTGGTGAGCCAGTGCGCGGAGCGGCTGGCGGCGGGCACCTCGCCCTCGCAGCGCGCCGATGCGATCGTGACCCGCCTGGCCCAGCTCCACCCCGGTGATCCCGGTGCTGTGGCCGCACTGCTGCTCAACCCGGTCACACTGCAGCCGGGTGAGGTGATGTTCGTGCCCGCTGGCTGGGTACACGCCTACCTCAGCGGTTTCGGCGTGGAGGTGATGGCCAACTCCGACAATGTGCTCCGGGCCGGGCTGACCGAGAAGCATGTGGACATCCCCGAGCTCCTCGCCACGGTGGATAGCGTGGCCGCCCCACCGATCCGGATCGCCCCGGAGCTGCTCACCGAGGCTACTGGGGTGTTCTACGCGCCCGTGGACGACTTCGAGCTGTCCTTGACCCGGCTGGCGGACGATCCTGGGCGTCGTCTGCCCGGCCGGGGACCGCGGGTGCTGCTCGTCCTGGCCGGTCAGGTCCAGGTCACCACGGCCGATGAGTCCCGGACGCTGGGCCGCGGCCAGGCGGTGTTCGTCGCTGCGGACGAGGGCGAGCTGCAGGTCGCCGGCACCGGCACACTGGTTCAGGCCGACGTACCCTGACGGCGGAGCCGACGTGCTCTGCTGTGGCTCAGGGCAGTCGGTGCGCGCCCTCCTGGGCACCGATCCGGTCCAGGTCGGCCTCCGGGTCGCCGACGAGCACCACCGACCCCTGCCTGGTCCACAGACCCAGGCAGGTGCGCAGACCCTCGCCCACGGAACCGGCCGGGACCAGGTACCTGCCACCGGCCGGCAGGCCGGCAGCCGGCAGATCGGCGAGCTCGGCGTGTCGCAACGACCCGAGAGCGACGGCGAGCGGGTCCCAGTCCGGCGGGTTGATCAGCACATCCGGCTGCGCCATCAGCTCGGCAGCACCGTCGATCGCTCCGGCCGGGAGGTCGCTCACCTGCCGGGCCAGTGCCGGCAGCGCGATCGCGATCACCAGCGGTGCCGTGGCGGGCTGGTCGGCGGCGCTGACCAGCACCTCAGCGGTCTCTGCGGCCGGCTCGCCCGGCAGCGTCACGGTCGCTCCACAGCCCCATGCGGCCAGGGCCCACACCAGCGTGCGCCAGTGCATCGGCAGGTCCAGGGTCACCACAGTGCCCGGTGTGACGTCGGCCTCGTCGGTGAGCAGGTTCATCGCTTTGGTCACCCAGTTGGCCAGCACCCGCTGGGAGAGCTCCACCCGCTCCCCGTCCGGGCCGTACCAGGTCAGGGCCGGTGCTCCCTGGCCGCCCGACCAAGCGTCCAGGAGGCTGAGCACGGGGGGCTGCTGCGTCGTCATGGATCCAGAGTATGCGCCTGGGTGAATGTCCGTGGATATCACTTCTGGGCTTGACTTTGCGGGGATGACACGCTTGTAATTTACTTAGCAGGGAGCGAGCAGAGTCGCTCGGCAGCAGCGTCCGACGATTGGGGAAGCCCGTGTGGAACATCCTAGGAGAGGGTCCTCTCACCAACGGAATCCCGCAACCAGCCCCGCGTCCCGAGGCCGGCCTGCCGCTGGCAGAGGGGTTCGAGGACGACGGCGCACTCTCCTGGCAGGAACGCGCGCTGTGCGCGCAGACCGATCCGGAGGCATTCTTCCCGGAGAAGGGCGGATCCACGCGCGAGGCGAAGAAGGTGTGCATCTCCTGCGAGGTGCGCGCGGAGTGCCTGGAGTATGCCCTGGCCCACGACGAACGGTTCGGCATCTGGGGTGGCCTGTCCGAGCGGGAGCGGCGCAAGCTCAAGCGCCGTGCCATGTGATCACCGAGCGTGACGCCGGGGGCGTCGGCGCCACGATGACGCCATGACCACCCGGGAGACCTATCTGCGCGCCGTGGTGGTCGGCGGGATCGACTCGCCCTACCTGGAGCAGACCCTGGCGGCGCTCGCCGCGCAGACCCGCACACCTGACGAGGTCCTGCTCGGCCGGCTGGACCGGGAGGTCGACGACGACCGCTGGGAGGAGCTGGTCGCGACCTCCGGTCTGGACCCGGACCGGGTCCGCACGGTCCGGGTGGCGGGAGCGGCGACCTTCGGCGCCGCCGTGCGGCGCATTCTGCGCACGGTCGAGGACGGCGCAGCCACCTCGGGTGCTCAGGGCGCCGACCGTAGTTGGTTGTGGTTGCTGCACGACGACTCCGCACCACAGCCGCAGGCACTGGAGCATCTGCTCACAGCTGTGGACGTGAGCAACTCGATCGCCGTGGCCGGCACCAAACAGGTGGAGTGGGCGGAGCCGGACCGGCTGATCTCGGTGGGGGCTCGCGCCACCCGCTGGGGGCGGCGGTTCACCGGCATCGAGGACGGCGAGATCGACCAGGGCCAGCACGATGGTGCCGAGGACGTGCTCGCCGTCGGCACTGCCGGGATGCTCATCGATCTGGCACTGTGGCGGCGCCTGGGCGGGCCGGACCCCGTGCTCGGCCCGTTCGAGGACGGGCGCGACCTCAGCCAGCGGGCCCGACTGGCCGGGCACCGGGTGGTGGTGGTCCCGCGTGCGGTGGTCCGGCACGCCCGCGCCGGTTACCGCGGGTGGCGGGAGGAGCCGGACACACCCTCGGACACCCGACGGTCCTTCCGGGCCCGCCGGGAAGCGGTGCTGCACCTGCGGCTCACCTCCGCCTCTGCACTGGCGGCGGGCGTGCTGGCCCTGCTCGCACTGCTCGCGGGTCCGGTCCGGGCGCTGTGGCGGGTGAGTGCCAACGAGCTCGGCCTCGCCGTGGCGGAGATCGTGGCGCCGCTGGTGGTGCTCACCCACCCGCGGGCGATCGCCCGCGGGCGATCCCGTGCCCGGCGCACGCGCCGGCTTCCCGGGCGGCGGCTGCGGCCGCTGCAGGCATCCTGGGGCGAGGTGGCCCGGCTGCGCCGGGACCGGCGGATGCAGGCAGCCGCCGCCCGGCGCGCCGCCCGGACACCGAGCGAACTGGAGATCGCCGAACGGGCCGCCGTCGCCCGCCGGCGCCGGATCACCCTGGCCGCGGTCTTCCTGGTGACTGTGGCGCTCAGCCTGGTGACTGTGGCGCCGACGGCGTTCTCCGGCGGCCTCATCGGTGGTGCGCTGCTACCCAGTGACGCCGGTTTCGGCGAGCTCTGGCGCGCGGCCACCTCCTCCTGGATCGCCTCCGGGGACGGTTACGCCGGACCACCGGACCCGTTCCTGCTGGTGCTCACCGCCGTCTCCGGGCTGACCGGAGGACCACTGGGAGTCCCGGTCCAGGTGAGCGTTGCGATCCTGTTGGTGCTGGCAATGCCACTGGCGGCACTGACCGGCTGGTTCGCAGCCGGAGCGGCCACCCGGTCGGTGCTGCTGCGGGCATGGGCTGCGCTGGCGTGGGCACTGGGGCCGGCGCTGTTGATCGGTATCGGTGCCGGTCGGCTCGGCGGTGTGGTGGCCCACGTGATGATTCCGCTGGTGCTGCTCGCCGTGGTGCGCAGCCTCGGCCTGGACCGCCGGGACGTGATCGTCTCCGGCATGGTGGGAGCCCAGCGGGTGGCACAGCGCGCCTCGACCCGCAGTGGGAAGTCCGCCCGGGAGGTGAAGCGGGCTCGGCTCGCGGCCCTTGCCCGGGTTGCTCGGCCCGGTACGGACAAGGCCGAGACCGCGTCCACTGCTGCAGAGACTGCCGAGGATGAGGATGCGGAATCTGAGGGTGCGGTGCGCCACAGCGACGCTGCGGCTGCGAAAGCGAGCGAGACCACTGCGGCGCCCGATGTCGACGCGGGCGAGGACGGCGAGACGGACGCAGTCCCGGAGAGGGATGACGACGGTCAGGAGTCCGGTGCAGACAGCGAGTCCAGCGCGGC
>DXBY01000067.1 GCA_019116305.1 Candidatus Ruania gallistercoris
CGGCCCTGGCACTCGGCCCACCGCTGGTCCTGCTGGTGCGGATCGGATACCCGGTGCTGTGGTTGCTGAACCAGATCGCGAACCTCGGGTTGCGGCTGATGCGGGTGCAGCCGCGGGACGAGGTGGCCTCCACCTTCACCCGGGACGAGGTGGCCGGGCTGGTCGCCGAGTCCCGCACCGGCGGCCTGCTGGAGCTGAATGATGAACGGCTGCTGATGGGTGCGCTGCAGTTCGCCGACCGCGGGGTGGCGAACGTGCTGCTCACCCTGCCCACCGTGCGCACGCTGCCCGAGCACGTCACCCCGGCAGGTGCGGAAGCGGTCGCGGCCGAAGGCTTCTCCCGGTTCCCGGTGCAGCGGGCGGACGGAGCGCTGGCCGGCTACGTGCACATCAAGGACCTGCTCACCACCGACGCCCAGGTCCGCGAGCAGCCGATCACCGACGATGCGGTGCGTCCGCTCCCGGTGATCGATGCCACGGACACGCTGCGCACCGCCCTGGTGACCATGCAGTCCGCCGGGGCACATCTGGCGGAGGTCCGCGCCGAAGGTCAGACGGTCGGTGTGGTCACCCTGGAGGACGTGCTGGAGGAGCTGGTCGGAGTGATCCGGGACGACTCCCGGCGCCTGCCCCGGCACCAGCACTGACACCAGGGCCGGTCGCCGGGCCCGTCACGCAGCCGGTCAGGCGGCGATCACCCAGATCGCCGCCGTGGCCGCTGCACTGAGCCCGGCGGATCCGCTGACCAGCACGTCGTCCAGGCCTAGCCCCACCTCGGTGATCTCCCGGAGCAGCTCCGGTTCGGCGTCGCTGATCCGGGCGATCCGGGCCCGGGTCCCCGGGTGCACCTCGTCCAGCCGGTGCGCCGGTGGGGTGACCACCCGGCCGTCCAGCTGCGGGATCGGATCGCCGTGCGGATCTCGCAGCGGGCTGCCCAGGTGGGAGTCGATGCGCTGCATCAGCAGTGTGGACACGGAGTGCTCGAGCCGTTCGGCATCCTCGTGCACCTCGTCCCAGCGGTAGTCCAGCGCCAGCGCCAGGTAGGTCTCGATCAGCCGGTGCCGGCGCACCATCGCCAGGGCGGCCAGTTGCCCGGTCTCGGTCAAGGTGATGCGTCGGTAGGGCTGGTAGTGCACCAGGCCGGCAGCGGCGAGTCGCTGCACGTTCTCGGTGACCGTGGGGGCGCCGACGTCCAGGCGCGCAGCGAGCTCGGAGGCGCTCGCCCCGGGCTCGGCCCACTCCCCCAGGGTGTAGATGGCCTTCAGGTAGTCCTGGGTGACCATCGACTCCGGCAGCTGCACCTGCGCCAGCGAGACCGCCTCGGCCGCGCCGACCTCCCGGTGGCTGCAGCGCGCACCGGCGATCAGCGCGAGCCCGTGACAGGTGCGCGCGGTCCCGGCAGGCATCAGAACACCGTGAGCCAGGCGTCACCCAGTCCGATGATGGCGGCAGCGACCACCACCAGGTACCACAGCACGGTGATCAACCAGGCGTTGCCGGTCACGAACCGGCGCAGACCTGCCCCGGCGGGCAGTGTCCCGTTCTCCAGGGTGGCGGCCACTGTGTGCACGAAGAACGGGATCATCACCGCCCACACCACCAGGCAGTACGGGCACAGGGCGCCGATCTGGGTGATCGCCTGGTACTGCAGCCAGGTGACGAAGCCGATGCCGAACACTGCCCCGGCGAGCAGACCCCGCCAGTACCAGCGCGGAAGTCGGACACCACCGGCGAGGAGAGCGCCAGTGGCCACCACCACCGGGTAGGCGAGCAGGCCGATCACCGGGTTCGGCAGCCCGAACACCTTGGCCTGCCAGCTCTCCAGGAAGATGCCACAGCCGATCAGCGGGTTGATGTCGCAGGCCGGGGTGAAGTTCGGGTCGGAGAGGATCCGGATGTGGTCGAGCATCAGCTCCAGTGCGGAGAATGCGCCGAGCACCCCGGTGATCAGCGCGAGCACGGCATAGCTGCGGCGCGCCCGGCCCGGGCCGACCGCACGTGCCTCGTTCTCGTCGGCCTGCTCCTCGCTGGAATGGTCCTCGAGACCAGCGAGGTCCCCTGCTGCCACGTCGGCTGACTTACGCTTGCTGTTCACGATGCTCCTCGCTGCGGGATGCCCCCAGTATGCGGCATCCTCAGTCCTCGGCCTGCTGCCCGCTGACGAACTCGGTCGGTTGGGCCGGCCACGGCGTCCAGTCGGAGAGCACCACGGAGGTGTCCGTGCCCACGGTGACGATCCGGTAGTCGACCGGCAGGTGGGTGTCCGGGTCCCATCGGATCGCGGTGATCGTCGCCGGATCGTTCAGCGGGCCGATCGTGGGGGAACCTTCGGCTGCCCCGGCCGTGCTGGCCCCGATGTACTGCGTGCCGAGGCCGAGCTGTCGGGGCCCGATCTGCTGGTGCAGGTGCCCGGAGAGGCTCATGGGTGCGCATCCGGCCTCGATGATCTGCCGGCCGGCGTACGGGCTGTGCACCAATAACACGTCCACCTGCTCCCCCTCCTCCGCCAGCTCGCAGCCCTGGGCCGCCAGCCGGTCGCCCATCTCCAGCACCGTCTCTTCCCGGGTGGGTCGGGTCGGCTGACCGAGGGAGCTGATCGTCGGGTCATTGTCCCCGAGGAAGCGCAGGCCGGCTACCTCCACCGGCTCACCCTCCAGCGGGATCCACCCGGCCTCGACCTCCTGCTCGGTGGTGGTGCGGGAGTCGTGGTTGCCGTCGGCGAACACCACCGGCCGGTCGGAGCCGAACCCGTCAGCGAACGCGGACACGCAGTAGGACTCCACCGAGGTCCCGGCCATCACAGTGTCCCCGGCGTTGATGATCAGGTCGGCGTCGAACTCATCTGCTGCCGTCCCGATCACCTCGGCCATCCCGATGTTGCAGTGCAGGTCGGTGACCATCACCCCGGTGATCAGCTCAGGTTCGTCCTCCGTGGCAGCGGTCTCACCGCTGGTCTCGGTAGGCCCGCCCGACTGCGGCTGCTCGCCGTTTGCCTCCGCGGTACCATTCGTGGTCTGCTCGCCCTCCTGGGCTCCTTCGGCAGAGGCGCTCTCGACACTGGTCGGGTTCTCGCCACCGCCCACCGCCTCGCTGTCCGCGTCCTCGTCGGCGGCGTCCGGGGAGGACAGCCCGTGCCCGTCGGCGTCGGAATCGGCGTCGGAGCCGGTGGAGGTGGCGTCATCGGTCTCGTCGCCCGGGGCATCCGTCGCCTCGCTGCTGGCCTGCGCTGACTCTGCCTCCGCCCGCTCAGCCTCGAACACGGAGCTGAGGTTCGCCTGCACGGCACTGTAGAACTCGGAGTTCTTGTCGATCGCATCCACCACGTAGCCGCCGTAGTAGTCCACGATCGGCGCGAGCCGGCCGGTGATCCGGGCGTTCTCCAGCGGGGTGCCGTCCAGCACTGCTGAGGTGCGGCCCACGTTCCCCGAGCTCCGGGTGGCGTCCACCAGCGGCACCAGCGTCACGGCCACCACCACGGCCGCGGTCAGAGGGGCGACCCCAGGCTGCCGGAGTGCGTTCTTCATCGTCTCGCGGAGCAGCCCGTGCCCGGCCAACCGCGCGCTGGCGACCACCAACAGCTGGATCGACCAGAGCAGGGTGACCCGGCCCAGGGCATCGGTGATCAGCCCGTTCGCCGCTTCCCGGATCGCCGGCTCCGGGTTGGCGAAGAACTGGGTGTAGCCCTGCAGGTCCGAGGTGAGCCCGGCGATCGGGTTGGCGCCGGGGGCGGCCAGACCCACCGGGATCTCCTTCACCTGGACGTTCACACCCAGGCGCAGCGGCAGTGGGGAGTCCACGATCAGCGCGCCGAGCGGGCCCATGTCCACTCGGATCTCGTCGTTCAGGCGCACGGAGTAGTCCGCTTCGTGCGGGCCGAGGGAGCCGGTGTACTGCGCACTGAGCAGCCCCACCATGAGGGACACGAAGCCGGTGACCACCACCACGATGCCGGCGCGGATGCCGCGCCGGGTCATCGGACGTAGCTGGTGCCACCACTCCACCCGGTGCCGTGGCGCCGGGCCGGCCGGCTGCTCCGCGCCACGCTCCGCGCCGCTCTCCGTGGCACCGGGTGCGTCGGCAGACTCCGGCTCCGGGTGCTCCTCCGGGGACTTCTGCGCCCGGGTCACTGATAGCTCACATAGTCCGGCTGCGGTTCGATGCGGTAGGTGCGGGAGGGGCTGAGCATGGGGCTATCTTCGTCGATGAAGTTCTTCCAACCCCAGTGCACCCCGTCCGGCGCGTCGGCGCGAACGTTCCGCCAGGTCTCCCGCTTGGCCTCGGGAGTGCCGTGACCGTCAGCGTGGATGAGCACCGCCACCTCCTGCCGGCTCAGGTCCAGGTTGTCCCGGCCCCGGATCATCTGCTGCTGGAACTGGTGCAGTACCACCATCTTCTGCGGCAGGTGGTGCTCGCGAACGAAATCGGCCAGGTAGTTCACCACCTGGTTCACCTCGCGTGCCCGGACCGAACCGATCTGCTCCAACGGCCGCTCGTCCTCGGCCAGGCGCCACTCCGGGTCGAGCGCGATCCCCACGTTCGGGTACTCCAGGAGCTCTTCGTACTCGCGCACCTGGTCCAGGAAGTTCGCCCGCCCGGGCTGGAAGTCCAGCACCACGTACTGGCCTGCATCGGCTGCGGCCTCGATCAGGTCCACGAAGTTCTCCGCCGGGAACTCGGTGGAGTAGTTGCCGTCCGAACCGGCCGACCCGGCCGCCACGGTCACGATCACCTCCAGTGTGGGCACCACCGTGTCCTCGGTCAGGTCGGCATAGTCGGCAGCCCGATCGGCGGCCAGGTCGATCGTCTCCTCGGTGCCCTGCTCACCGAGCAGGCCCAGGCTCGGGGTGCCCGGGTGCCCGTAGAGCGCCACGTACCGGGTGTGGTCGAACACCAGCTGCCCGCCGCCGGGGAGCTCGGTACCCGTTGCCGCGGTGGCGGCCTGCCAGGAGAAGGTCTGCTCGTCGCCGAAACTGGTGCCGTAGCCGACGACGGCCTGCGGCTCACCCAGGGCGCTGACCGTCTCCGCCGAGGCCCGTGGGTCTCCGGAGACGATCGCCACCTTCCCGCCCGCGGCCCGGGCGTTGGCCACTGCCACAGCTTGGTAGTCCTGACCGTCCGCGAGCACGTGCAAACCCTCCACTCCCTCACCGCGCAGCAGCGGCGGCATGTGCCCGCTGCGGCTCGGCGTGTCGCCGGAGGAACCCGCCGGATAGATCTGCCCAGGTTCGAGCTCGGCCACCGACTGGGCCACCTGCTCCGCCTCCGGGGTATTCGCTTCCTGGACATCGTCCACAGCGGTGCCGAGCAGCTCCGTGAGTTCATCGGCATTGTCCGGGGCAGGCTGCACGTTCAGGCCGGTGACGTCCACCGCGTTCAGGTCCACCCCACCCACCGGGATCAGCGTCTCCGCCCCCAGGCGCACTATCTCCTCCTCGATCGCTGCTTCCCCCGGCCCGGTGAGCAGCACCGGCGCACCGAGCGCCACACCGATCGACGCGGCCCGCAACGAGGCTCCCTCATCCTCCGCCGGAGCGAGGACCACGGCACGTGCGGAGGCGAAGAAGTCCTGGCTGCTCTCCAGGGCGAGCGCAGCCGGGTCAGTCTGGCTCACCAGGGAGTTCACGGCCTCGGGGAGCTGGGCCACCGCCGCGGGCTGCGGCTCCGGCGGCGGGGAGGTGGGATCGGGGTCCACGGTCGTCGTCCCGGTGCACCCGCTGAGGACCAGCAGCACCGCACCGGCGCTCGCCCAGGGCATCGCAGATCGGATTCGCACGAGTCCCCCAGATCAATAGGGAAAAGGTCAGGTCCGCGCCCCCCCGCGGCACCCTTACTGTACGCCTCGACCCTTGGAGTCCTGCTCGCCGAAAGCGGTGGTCTCGCTCTCACTCCGGCGGGAGCCGGCCCCGCCGCGGGGCTTCTTCGCCGCAGCACCGCGGGACTTCTTCGGTGCCCTAGCTCGGGCCTCGCGCAGCTCCGCCCGGGAGCGGCGCAGCCACCGCCAACCGAGCACCCCGCCAACCACACCGACCAGGGCGATGAGGACTCCCGCCAGGGTGGACCCGGTGAACGCCGGCGCGCCGATCACCATGTCCAGCCGGGCATCCACTGCCGAGGACGTGGTGCCCACGTCGATCACCAGGGTGAGTACGTTCGGCAACGCCACCACCGCTACGGCGGCAGCCACGATCAGCCGGGTGCGCCACTCCCAGGAGGACGTCACGGCGAGCCAGATCACGCTCACCGGGATCACCGTGAACACGAATCCGCAGACCAGTCCGGTGAGGATCCCGGCACTGGAGACCCCCTGGACCCACCCGGTGACCATCCCGGCCCACCAGCCAGGCAGCACGATGCTGCCCAGGACGCCGAGCAGCACCAGCACGATCACGATGCCCGCACCGATGGTGATCCGCCGTAACCACACTGGTGGGACGCCGTCGGCGAACTTCCACCGGGAGGGTGCGCCCTGCTCCGATCCCGGCGCCTGCGGTCGTGCCGGCTGCTCCGATCCCGGCGCCTGCGGTCCGGCCGGCGTCTCGGTCGGGTCCGGTGTCCCAGCGTTCCTCGGGTGCTGCGGATCGGCAGTGCTCATGCCTTCATCCTGGCACTGCGGGCTCAGACGAGCGAGTCCTGCCACGCCTGGTGCAGGGCCGCGAACCGTCCGGTGCCGCCGATCAGCTCCTCCGGGGACCCGTCCTCGACGACCACCCCTTCGCTCATCACCAGCACCCGGTCGGCGATCGAGACCGTGGACAGGCGGTGCGCGATGATCAGCGCCGTCCGGTCGGCGAGCAACGTCTGCAGCCCGCGCTGCACCAGGCGTTCGCCGGGGATGTCCAGGGAGCTGGTGGCTTCGTCCAGGATGAGCACAGCGGGGTCGGCCAGGAACGCCCGGGCGAAGGAGATCAGCTGCCGCTGCCCGGCGCTGACCCGACCACCGCGCTTGTTCACATCGGTGTCGTACCCCTCCGGCAGCGCGGTGATGAAGTCGTGTGCACCCACGGCACGGGCCGCTGCCTCGATCTCCGCGTCGCTGGCATCCGGGCGCGCCAGGGCGATGTTGTCCCGGACTGTGCCGGAGAACAGGTACGCCTCCTGGGTGACCATCACCACCGCACGGCGCAGGTCCCTCGGCGCCACCTCACGCAGGTCGACCCCGTCCAGGGTGATCCTGCCGCTATTCACGTCGTAGAAGCGGGCCACCAGCTTGGCCACGGTCGATTTCCCGGCCCCGGTCTGACCGACCAGGGCGATGATCTGCCCGGACGGGATGTCCAGGTCCAGGTCCGGGAGCACGGTCGCTTCGCCGTAACCGAAGCGCACCCCGTCGAAGCGGAGGTGCCCGGACGCCTTCGGCAGCGGGACCGGGTGCTCGGCAGCGCGCACCGACGGCACCTCCTCCAGCAGACCCGAAATCTTCTCCAACGCCGCTGAGGCGGACTGGAAGGAGTTGTAGAACATCCCCATCTGCTGCACCGGCTGGAAGAACCGTTTGGTGTACAGCAGCGTGGCCAGCAGCGTGCCCACCTCGATGCCACCGTCCAGCACCCGGAAGGAGCCGATAGCCAACGCGACGGCCACTGTGATGTTGCCGATCAGCTGCAGGGCCGGGTCGTAGATCCCGTTCAGCCCCATCGTACGAGCGTTGTTCTGCCGGTAGTCCTCGGTGAGTCCGCCATAGACCTCATCGTTCGCCTGCTCGCGACGGAACGCCTGCACGGCGCGCATCCCGGTCATCGTCTCCACGAAGTTCACGATCAGCCGGGCCGAGGCCACCCGAGAGATCCGGTAGAGCACCTGCGAGCGCTTCTGGAACCAGCGGGTCACCAGCCACACCGGCAGCACGGCCACCAGGAGCACCAGCCCGGCCTGCCAGTCCATCAGGAACAGGCTGATACCGGTGAAGGTCATGAACAGCAGACCGGAGGCCAGGGAGGTGATCCCGTTGTCCAGCAGTTCGCGTAACGCCTCCAGGTCCGCGGTCTGCCGGGAGATGATCCGGCCGGAGGTGTAGCTCTCGTGGAACTCCAGGGAGAGACGTTGGGTCTGCCGGAACACCCGTTGGCGCAGGTCTAGCAGGATCGCCTGGCTCACGTGCGCCGCGAACCGGATATAACCGGCGGTACCCCCGCCGGCAACCATCGCGGAGAGCACGTACGCCACCCCGAAGCCGATCGCCGGGCCCCAGTCCCCGTCGATCGCGGCCGGCAAGCCCCGGTCCACCGCCCAAGCGATCAACGCCGGACCGGCCACCTTGGCGGCCTGGGCGAGGACCACCAGCACCACAGTGACCACGAACAGCGGGCGCACCGGGCGGAGCAGGCTGCCGAGCAGGCGAAGCGAACGGCGCCGGACCGCTTTGGACCGGGTGCGGTCCAGGTAGCTGTTCTCCTCGTCCGCCACACCGCGCACGGCATCGGCTGCTGCTGCGTTCCCTCCGCGGGGGCTCCTCGCGCTCATCTGTTCCGTCTCCGATGACCGCTGCGGTGCCTCGCTCCGCCAGGCCTCGTTCCTCGCCCTACCTCCGCGGGGGCTCCTCGCGCTCATCGGGGCGCCACCTCCGCTTCGGCATCCTTGTCCTCGGCGAGGCTGGAGATCACGTACCGGTAGTGCGGATGGGTGGCCAGCAGCTCGCTGTGCGTGCCGACGGCGATGATCCGTCCGCCGGCGAGCACGGCAACTCGGTCCGCCAGGGCGACAGTCGAGGGCCGGTGCGCCACCACCAGCGTGGTGGTCTCGGTGAGCTCTTCGCGTAGATGCCCGGTGACCCGCTCCTCGGTGGCCACATCAAGCGCGGACAGCGGATCGTCCAGCACCAGGATCTTCGGCCGTGCGGCCACCGCGCGGGCCAGGGCCAGGCGTTGGCGCTGTCCACCGGACAGGCTCAACCCCTCCTCCCCGATCGTGGTGTCCAGGCCCTCGGGCAGATCGCGGACGAAGTCCGCCTGCGCCACCGTCAGGGCGCGGTCCAGATCCGCCTCGCCCCGGTGCCCCTCCGGTGCCCCCAGCAGCACGTTCTCGCGCACCGTGGTGGAGAACAACGTCGCGTCCTCGAAGGCGATGGAGACGATCTCACGCAGGTCGTGCCGGCTCATCTCGCGCACGTCCAGCCCGTCCACGTACACCGTGCCGCTGGTGACGTCGAACAGCCGCGGCACCAGCGAGATCATCGTGGTTTTCCCGGATCCGGTGAGTCCGACCAGGGCCATCGTCTCCCCCGGCCGCACGTGCAGGTCCACCCCGGCGAGCACCTCGGTCCGCGGTGCCTCACTGGGCCGGGCCGGGTCCCGCCAGACCTGGTCCGGGGTGGGCTCGTCGGGATACTCGAAGTGCACGTCGTCGAAGACCAGATCGCCAACCACCTGCTCCGGGCGAACCCGCTCGGCCGGGTCGGAGAGCTCGTTGGGAGTGTCCAGCACCTCGAAGTACCGGTCCACGGCGGTCTTGGCGTACAGCGTCATCGAGACCAGGTGGCCGAGCTGCTCCACCGGTCCGTTCACCACCGCCGCGGTGGCGAAGAACGCCAGCAGCGCACCGACGCTGAGCTGTCCGTCGACCACCAGCCACACCCCGCCGAGCAGGCAGGTACCGAGCACCGCTTCGGAGATGGTGGTGATGGCGAACGTGAACCCGCCCAGGGTGCGCGCCTTGGACAGCTCGGTGCTGCGCAGCTCGTCCGCCTGCACCGAGAAGCTCTGGTAGGCCTCCCGCCCGCGGCCGAACGCCTTCAGCACGCGGATCCCGTGCACCGACTCCTCGACCGTGGTGGCCAGGTCCCCGGTCTGGTCCTGGCTGAGCCGGGAGATGCGGCGGAACCGGGTGGAGAACCGGTAGGAGAAGTAGACCACCGGCAGAGCGCCGCACAGGTAGGCGAGGCCGAGGATCCCGCCGAGGTGCACCATCAGCCCCACACCGACCCCGATCGTGGTGGTGTTCACCACCAGCATGATCAGCCCGAAGGACATCCATCGGCGCAGCTGACCGAGGTCGGCCATCGAGCGGGAGAGCAGTTGCCCGCCGGGCCACTGGTCGTGGAACGCGATCGGCAGGTCCTGCAGGTGGCGGAACAACGCCATCCGCATGGACGCCTCCACCCGGGTGCCGGGAATGAGGATGAACGCGCGCCGTGCTGCGACCAGGCCCGCCTCGAGCACCCCCAACCCCAGCACCAGCAGGACCGCGGACCAGACACCGCTACGATCGCCGTCGGCAGCGGAACCGAGCAGGGGGCCGTTCACGGCCCACTCCAGTACCTGCGGGATGGCCAGAGCGCACAAGCTGGCCCCGAGCGCACTGAGCATCCCGGCGATCAACCAGGGCAGCGCCGGGCGCAGGAAGGGATAGAGTCGAGCGAGCGTCGCGACCACTGCGGTGCTGGGCGGCAGCGATGCCATAGAGTTCCGGTCAGCCGTGGTATGGCCAGCGGGCATGGTGAGTGGATGACCTCCTGGGTCTGCCCGGCCTCGTGCAGCCTCGAATGCCGAGGGTGTGGACGGACCCTCTGCGCCGGGCAATCCACGAGCCTACTCCAGCCCGCCGACAAAGGGCAGTGCCCACGCCGAGTTTCGGTAAGCGCTCTCAGGCGGTCTTGTCTGCGGCCTTGTCCTGGGTCTTGCTCTTCTTCCGCGACTTACCCTGGCTGCTCTTCTGCTTCGTGGTGCCGCTTCCACCGCCGCGGGCGGACCTGCTCGCCTCCACGCTGCGGCGCAACGCCTCCATCAGGTCCAGCACCTCACCACCGGAGTCCTCCTCCTCGGCACTGGAGGCCTGCACCACCTCACCGGAGGCAAGCTTCTCCTCCAGCAGTGCGCGCAGCTGGACCTGATAGTCGTCAGTGTGCGCGGCGGGATCGAAGTCGGCTTCATAGCTGCGCACCAGCTTGGCGGACATGTCCAGCTCCTTGGCACTGATCTTCGCCTCGTCCAGCCCTTCGAACTCGGGTTCTCGGATCTCGTCCGCCCACAGCAGGGTCTGCAGCAGCAGCGCGTCCCCGCGCACCCGCAGCGCCGCGAGCCGGGTCTTCTGTCGCAGGGTGAAGGACACGATCGCGGTCCGGTCGGTCTCCTCCAGGGTGCGGCGCAGCAGTACATACGGTTTGCTCGAAGTGGAGCTGGGCGCGAGGTAGTAGGCGGAGCCGAACATGATCGGGTCCACCTGGTCGTTCGGGACGAACTCCAGGACGTCGATCTCCTTGCTCCGCTCAGCGGGCAGCGTCGCAAGGTCGTCCTCGGTGAGCACCACCGAGGCCTCCCCGTCGGTGAACGCCTTGTCGATGTGCTCGAACGGCACGATCTCACCGCACTTCTCGCACTTGCGCTGGTAGCGGATGCGTCCACCGTCAGCGTCGTGCACCTGGTGCAGGCGCACATCGTGGCTCTCCGTGGCGCTGTAGACCGAGACCGGCACGTTCACCAGCCCGAACGTCACCGCACCCTTCCAGATCGCCCGCATCGCCTCTCCTCTCGCCCCGCCGACGGGGCAGCCGCCCCGAGCGGATGCCACACCGCTCTCCTAGTGAACACGTGATGCGCGCCGAACGCCAGCACGCCACGATGGTGCGATGGCCAGCCCCACCCTGACCGAGCTCGACGGCCGCCGCCTGCAGCTGACCAGCCTGGACAAGGTGCTCTACCCGGCCACCGGCACCACGAAGGCGGAGGTGATCGACTACTCCCTGCAGGTGGCAGGTGCGATGCTGCCACACTGTGCCGGCCGCCCGGTCACCCGCAAGCGGTGGGTGGACGGGGTAGGCACAGCGGCCGATCCGGGGGCGGCGTTCTTCACCAAGAACCTGGACTCGGGCACCCCGGACTGGGTGGTACGTGCGGATCTGCAGCACTCCGACCACCGCAGCACTTATCCGTTGGTGAACGACCGGGCGTCGTTGGTGTGGATGGCGCAGATGGCGGCGTTGGAGCTGCATGTGCCGCAGTGGCGGTTCGGCTCTGCCGGTGAGGTGCTCGCTCCGGACCGGATCGTGTTCGACCTGGACCCCGGCGCAGGGGTGAGCCTGCCGGAGGTGGCCGAGGTGGCCACCTGGGTGCGGGACATCCTCACTGGCATGGGCTGGGCCTGCGTTCCGGTCACCTCGGGGTCGAAGGGCATCCACGTGTATGCCGCGCTCGACGGCGGAGCTTCCGCTGATCAGGTCCGTGCTGTGGCCCAGGAGCTCGCCAAGAGCCTGGAGGCGGACCACCCGGATCGGGTGATCTCCCGGATGAAGCGAGCCGAACGCGCCGGGAAGGTGTTCATCGACTGGAGCCAGAACCATCCGAACAAGACCACGATCGCGCCGTACTCGCTACGCGGCACGGTGGAGCCGTATGCGGCTGCCCCGCGCAGCTGGGACGAGCTGGCCGACCCGGGGCTGCGTCAGCTGCGGCCGGCGGAGGTGCTCGAGCGGCTCGCCGAACACGGTGACCTGATGACCGCAGGACTAGCCGGTGCCGCGGGCGCGGACGCGCTGGACCCCTACCGGGGCAAGCGGCGCGCGGACCGGACACCGGAACCGGTGCCAGATGCGGTGCGCCTGACTGGGGAGCAGGTGTTCGTGGTGCATGAGCACCATGCCCGCCGGCTGCACTGGGACCTGCGGATGTCCTACTGCGGGGTGCTGACCAGCTTCGCAGTGCCCAAGGGCCTGCCCACGGACCCGGCGCGGCAGCATCTGGCGGTGCAGACCGAGGACCACCCGCTGGACTATCTCACCTTCTCCGGCACCATCCCGGCGGGCGAGTACGGCGCGGGCACGATGAGCGTGTGGGATACCGGCACGTTCGAGGTGCACAAGTGGTGGCTGGGTAAGGAGATCATCGTCACGCTGCACGGGGGCGATCACGGCCCGCTCGCCGAGCACGCCCCGGCGAAGTACGCGCTGATCTGCACCGATCCGGCCGAACGACAGTGGCTGGTGCACGCAATGAAACATGGAGCGGGATCGCGAGCCGCGCCGCGTACGGCGAGTCCCGCCGTCGCCGGCACCCCGGCAAGCACCTCGGACCATCCGCCGCCGGCCCCCACACAGGCGAGCCCCGCCGTCGCCGGTTCGCCCACCACTCCCCCAGAGCACCCCGAACCTGCTCCCGGGCAGGTGAGCCCCGCCGTCGTGCGCCCGATGCTCGCCACCTCCGGAACCCCGGCGGACGTGGGCGAGAACTGGGCGATCGAGATGAAGTGGGACGGGCAGCGGGTGCTCGCCCGCATCGAGGCCGAGCAGGTGCGACTCTGGGCGCGCAGCGGCCGGGAGATCACCACCAGCTATCCCGAGCTCGCCGAGCTTGACCTCCATGCCGACTCCGCCCTGCTCGACGGCGAGGTGGTGGCCCTGGACCCCGAGGGCCGCCCTTCGTTCGCGCTGCTGCAACCGCGGATGCAGGCGTCCGCCGCCGAGGTGGCGCGTGCGGCACGCCGGCAGCCGGTGCACTACCTGGCCTTCGACGTGCTCGAGGTGAACGGGCAGGACCTGACCCGGCAGACCTACACCGACCGGCGCGACCTACTCGCCCGCCTGATCGAACCTACCGACCACGTGCAGGTGCCGGAGGCCTTCGACGGCGACCTGGACGCCGCCCTGGCCGCCAGCCACGCCTACGGCCTGGAGGGCGTGCTGGCCAAGCACCCGGACAGCAAGTATCTGCCGGGCCGCCGGTCCAGCACCTGGATCAAGATCAAGCACACCGAGGCGGTGGACGTGGTGATCTGCGGCTGGCGGCCCGGTCGCGGCGAACGCACCGGTCAGGTCGGGTCCCTGCTGGTGGCGGTTCCCACGGATGACGGTGAGCTGCGCTACGTGGGCCGGGTCGGCACCGGGTTCTCCTCCTCGGACACTCGGCGCTGGCCGGCGATGCTCGCCCCGGAGGAGATCGAGGCACCAGCCGTGCTCGACGTACCCGCCGCGGACGCCCGGGATGCCCGCTGGCTGCAGCCCGTGCGGGTGGCCGAGGTGGAGTTCGGCGAATGGACCCCGACGGGTCGGCTCCGGCACCCCCGCTGGCGTGGCTGGCGGCCGGATCTGACCCCGGCGCAGATCAGCGCACCGAACGCCGCACCAGGTAGATGAACCCGCGGCCCGGACGCTGTCGCACCCGCAGCACCGGCCGCAGCTGACCGCGGCGGGCGAGGATCACGCCAACCACGAGCGCCCCGAGCAGCGGACCGACCGCGCAGGCCGCGAGTCCGGCGTGCGGGCCGCCCCACTCGCTGACCCAGCCGATGATCAGCCCGGAGGCCGCCTGGGCGCCCATGTTGATCAGCACGTACAGGGAGAGCACCCGCCCGCGCATCGCCGGGTCGGCACTGGTCTGCACCAGAGTGTTGCTCCGGGTGAGGTAGAGCAGGCAGGTCGCCCCGATCGCGTAGAGCACCACGAGGAACAGCACAGTGCTGGAGATGAGCGCGGCCACGATCTGCAGCACGCCGAGCATCGCGGCACCGGCCACCAGGGTGCGCAGCCGGAGCCGGCGGGCACGCCCGGCGAACAGGGCGCCGGTGATCGCACCGAGGGCCAGGGTGGAGGTGAGCAGGCCGTAGCCGCTGGCGCCGAGGTTGATCACGTCCGCGGCGTAGGCGGTGAGCACTGTCGCCATGTTCACCCCGGTCACAGCCACGAACCCGACCAGCACACAGGCCCAGAGGATCTCCGGGCGTTCGGCCACGTGCTTCAGGCCCGCCCGGAGCTGGCCCTTGGCACGGCGCACCACGGCGGTGGGGAACATCTCCTCCCGGCGCATGGAGTGGATCATCCACGCGGCGAAAGCACACGCCAGGGCATTGACCACGAACGCCCACCCGCTGCCGACCGCTGCGATCAGAGCAGCGGCGACCGCTGGGCCGATCAGCGCGCCGAGCTGGAAGATCGAGGTGTTCATGCTGATCGCGCGGCGGAGGAGCTTGGGGCCGGCGATCTCGTGCACGAACGCCTGTCGGGCGGGGTTGTCCACCACGATCGCCATGCCGCCGAGGAAGGCGGAGGCGAGCACGTGCCAGGGCTGCACCAGACCGATCAGGGTGAGCACGCCCAGTGCGAGGGTGAACACGCCGAACAGGGACTGGGTGATGGTGAGGATCCTGCGCCGGTCGTAGCGGTCAGCGAGCACGCCTCCGAACAGCCCGAACAGCAGCATCGGGGTGAACTGCATCGCCACGGTGAGCCCGACCAGGGCGGCGGATCCGGTCAGCTCGAGCATCAGCCAGTCCTGCGCCACCCGGGCAGCCCAGCCGAACGTGCTGGTGCACAGCTGGGCGATCGCGTACCGGCGGTAGTTGCCCACCTTGAGTGCGTCGATCAGGCCTACGTCCGACGACGGCGCAGCCTTCGTGCGAGCGAGGGCTCGCCGGGGCGAGAGGGTCGCCAGAGCGGGGCCGATAGCGGAGGCGGTGCGGCGTGCGGCGTTCGGGCGGGTACGACGGGTGGAGCGCCCAGAGGTTGTGGTGCGCTCAGAGGTCGTGGTGCGCTCAGAGGTCGTGGTGCGCTCAGAGGTTGTGGTGCGCTCAGAGGTTGTGGTGCGCTCAGTGCCGTCGAGGCATGGCACCGGATCGGCCGACGCCGCCGGATCGGCTGCGTCCCGGTCAGACGTCGCCGCCGGACCCTCCGGACGAACGGAGGAGAGGCCCAGGTGTCGGTGTCGCCGGGAGGGACGGACCTTGGCCGGTCGGTTCCGGCGGCGGGAGCGGATCCGCGCGGCGCGCGCTTCGCGGGCCGAGGGTGCGCGGAGCGGCTCGGCTGCGGAGCGCTCGGAGGTGGTGTCCTGCTCGACTGCGGTGTCGGTGTCGGTGTCAGTGGGGCTGGTGTGGAGTTCGGTTGCAGTCACGTCAGAGGTAGCGGAGTCAGGAGTGGCGTCGGTGGAGGTGGGCGGACAGGTCGGAGCCGAGCTGGCCGAGTGCACCAAGATCCCTGCCGAGATAGAGGAGGTCGGAGTGCGGATGGTGGTGCACCCACCACGCTAAGCGCCGTCACGTCATTTATCCAACCTATAGATCCTATAAGTGTCATTGCGTCTCACAATGGCTGGTCCTACGATGGTCGAATCGATACGACGAGGAGACGATCCTTTTGTTCGACCCGGTACAACTTCGTACGTTCCTCACGGTGAGCGAAACACTCAACTTCACGGCCGCGGCTACGCGGCTGAACATCAGCCAGCCGACGGTGAGCCAGCACGTCGCCCGGCTGGAGCGGGCAGCGAACCGGCGCCTGGTCCAGCGCGACACGCACGAGGTCACTCTGACCGACAACGGCCAGGCGATGGCCGGCTTCGCCCGGACGATCCTCGCGGCACACGACCAGGCGGCGGCCTACTTCACCGGGTCGGCGATGAGCGGTCGGTTGCGCTTCGGCGCTGCGGACGATCTCGCCCTGACCCAGCTCCCCCGGATCCTGCGCGAGTTCCGTCAGCTCCACCCGCAGGTCACGGTGGAACTGACCATCGCCCAGTCCCACGTGCTGCACCGACGCCTGCTCGCCGGCCACCTGGACCTGGTGTTCATCAAGCAGAACTCCGGGGAGGGTAGCGGCGCCCTGGTCCGTCGCGACCGCCTCACCTGGGTGGGACTACCGCAGGCCGCCCTCTCAGACTCCGATGTGGTGCCGCTGATCACCTATCCGAATCCGAGCATGTCCCGGGACATGGCCACCAGGGCCCTGGAACGGGCAGGCCGCACCTGGCGGGTCACCTGCACCACACGCGAGATCAACGGCATGCTGGCAGCGGTCCGGGCCGGGCTCGGTATCACCGTGCTCGCGCAGAGCCTGGTACCGACCGACCTCGTGGTGATGCCGGCCTCAAGCGGACTGCCCGAGCTCGGCGACGTGGACATGGTGCTCGTGGACAACCCGAATGCTCCCCGCGATCCGGTGGAGGCGCTCACCGCTGCGATCCTCGGCCGACACTGAGCGCGGCGGCCCGGGGCGTTTCGTGAACCCCGTTAACTCACGTGGGCGATTGGTCGACCCACGAGCTCACGCGACGCGAAGCGCTTCGCGTGGCAGCAGGTTTGCCGCACTGCCGAATCAGAGCGCCTCGCGCTTCTTGTCCTCCTGCACGAAGAAGTCCACCACCAGACGCCCGACCGTGAGGACGGCGAAGGCGAACGCGCCGTAGATCAGCAGGCTGGCCAGTCCGTTGAGCACCACAGTGGCGCCGCCGAACGACACGTTGGCGAACTGTGCCACGGCCGTGAACAGACCTGCCAGCGCCAGCGCCCCCGCCACCACGATGATGGCCACGTAGGCGAGCTTGGCAGTGCGCTGGGTGCTGGACACCGCGAAGGTGGTGTCGAAGAGCCCCGCGTTACCCGAGGTCGGGTACTGCCCACCCGGAGCAAAGCCGCCGGGCTGACCGTAGCCACCAGGCTGCTGCGGCGGCGTCTGCCCGTAGCCGCCGGGCGGGACCGAAGCCTGGCCATAGCCGCCCTGCCCGCCCGCCGGGCCCGAAGCCTGACCGTAGCCCCCCTGCGGCACAGATGCCTGGCCGTAACCCGCGGCGGGCTGCTGACCATACCCCGGCTGCTGACCGTAGCCCTGAGCGTCCCCCTGCGGGGCCTGGTACTGACTCATCGAGATGCGCCTTCCTCTGAAAGTGATGCCACCAGAACCCTATGGCCCGATCTCGAGTGCCAGTCCCACGCACACCGGGGACAACTCCCCATCCGCGACCGCCGGCGCTCGAGGCTCAGGACAGCCGAGAGCCCCGGTCGACTCGCAGCCACCGAGTCACCTCCCGCACGAAGCGCCCGGACTCGTCCACGCCGCAGGCCGCCGCACACTGACCGAGTCACCGCCCGTGGGGAGCGCCCACCCCTCTAGCAATGTCGGCGCTTGGTGAGAGGGTGCGAAGCAGTCGGGCGGGCACCGGTCTTCTGCTGGGTGTGGTGTCCGTCCGGCGATGGGTACGACGAACGAAAGACCGCCGAGCATGTGCGGGGATCGGGCCCGCAGCACTCACGAATTTCGGCACGCGAGGACCCGAAGAATGCTTGACACCAACCATCCAAATTGATACGTTTGTTCTATGAAGTTCGACGGTGAAGACATCAGCCCGGAGGAGCAGCCCCCGGGCGATGATGCTCGTCCAGCAGGTGGTGATGAGACTCGCCCGTCGGATCCCGAGGAGCAGGAGCAGCCCGAGCCGTTCGTGACGTTGCCGGTGGGCCCGAAGGTGGGTCTGGCTGAGGTAGTCAGTGCGGCGCAGGCCGTTGATCATGCTCAGGCGGCGTGGCATCCGGGGCTGATCACCTCCCAGGTTGCGGAGGTGATCGCCGGCGCCCGACCGGGGGCGTCGTTGGCCAGGGTGCTGGAAGCAGCAGCCGGGCAAGACAGTTCTGAGCGGGATCAGGCAGGCCGGATCGAGCTGATCGCGGCGTGTGAGCGGATGATGGCCCACCTGGCCGGGCTGCAGGCCACATTCGCCCAGGAGTTCCTGGACCAACGCGGCCACGGGTCCGGGGCTCTGACTGCGGTCCATGATGAGATCTCTGCCCGGCTGGCGACCACCTCCTATGCGGCCGGGACGATCATCACCCGCGCCGGGGCGCTGGATGGTTCTCCGCGGCTGCGTGAGGCGCTGGCCGGTGGTGAGGTCTCGGCGCGCAAGGTCGATGTGATCGCCGCAGCCGTGTCCGATCTGGGGTTGTCCGAGCGGGTGGTGATCGAGGACTACGGGATCGAGCTGGCGCCCACGCACACTCCGCCGCAGCTGAAGAAGGCACTCGCGGCAGCAGTGATCGCCACCGACCCGGCCAAGGCCGAGGAGCGGCACGAGAAGGAAGCAGGCCAGCGGCAGGTGATGTTCGAACCCGCCGCCCACGGGATGTCCTGGCTGAGCATGTACCTACCCGCCCAGGACGGACTGAGCATCTACACCTGCCTGGACGCGATCGCGGCCACCACCTCGGCCGAGGACCAGCGCGGGATCGATGCCCGCCGCGCCGATGCCGCCACCGAAATCTTCACCCAGATCATGGCCTCGGGGAAACTACCGGACGGAACCGGAGTGCCCACCCACCACGGGCAGGCCCCACACCTGCGGCTCTCGATCACCGCACCCGTACTCGCCGGCGACGAGCACACCCCCGCACTCCTGCACGGCTACGGACCGATCTGCGCCAGCACTGCCCGCAAGCTCGCCTTACAAGCGAGGGCCGAGGCCGATGCCAAGGCCCTCGAAGCCCCCGCGTTCTTCAAGCCCACCACGACCACCGACTCGGCCACGGCGAACTCCACGACCACCGACTCGGCCACGGCGGACTCCTCGACCTCGGCGAACGCCTCGACATCCGCCGCTCACGAGCGCAGCAGCACCGGAGCCCTGGCAACCCCGCCAGGGTCCACGACGACTACCTCACCCCACGCCGCCGGGCCCACCGATGCCCTGGCGATGCCACGCACTGACCCGATCCCGGCCAGGTCAAACCCGCCGGCCGGTTCCTCCAACGCCAGCGCCTCGGCAGCGGAAAGCACGTGGCTGTTGAGCGGTCCCTGCCAGGTAGCCCCTGGGGTCCTGGTGAGTCTGGCCGCGCACCCGGGAGCGACCTGGAGCGAACGCTGTGAGCTGGCCGAGCGCCTGGGACCCGAGGCAACCATGGAACAACTGGACGCGATCTACGGCCCAGCCCGGCCCTGGCCCGATCACGCCACCCGGTCCGAAGACCTGGCCATCTGGCGCGAGCTCCTCGACCAGAACCATCACCCTCCAGACCCCAGCACCCACCCGCGCGATTCGGGAGAAGGAGATCGCGATGCTGAGTGGGACTGGTTGTGCCGCTACCACCCCAACTTCGACCCGATGCGCCGCCTGCTACCACCACCACGACCACCACATCTGCCGGACGGCACGAACGTCCAGGAACTCATCGCCTGGACCCAACGCCAGCAACCATTGCCCGGTCACACGCCCCGCCACATCGAGGACACGCTCGGTCTGATCTGCACCGATGCCTACGCCCCCTCGCGGCGGTTACGTGCCCGGATCATCGAACGCGACCAGACCTGCCGGTTCCCCACCTGCCAAGTCCCCGCGTGGCGCTGCCAGCTCGACCACATCACCCCCTTCGACCCCGACCTGCCCGCCTGGGCCCAGACCATCGAGACCAACCTGCACGCCCTATGCGCCCACCACCACCAAATCAAAACCGCAAAGCTCTTCACCGTCGAACGCGAGTCCCGCAGCGGGGTCACCACCTGGCACGCGCCCACCGGCCACGCCTACACCCGCAGCCCCGAACACCCCGACTACACCGCCATCGCCCACCACCTCCGCGACGAACACCACCTCACCCTCTGCCAGGAGGACCCCATCCCGCGGGTGAACACCGAACGGCTGCACGAACTCCTCCTGGCCGCACTCCCAGGACCCCACACCCCAGCTCAGCAGCCCACACCCGAGCCACCCGCCACCAACGCCCCACACCCCCGACCACCAACCTTCCCGACCGACGCCGACCCACCCTTCTGACCGACCAGGAGCCCGAGCAGGGCGGATGGAATGTCCGCCGCCTGTCCGCAGTTGCACCGGACATGACTGCTGCACCTCCGATCACCGTGGACGTCTGGTCCGATATCGCCTGCCCGTGGTGCTACATCGGGAACCGGACGTTGAACCAAGCGATCGACAAGTACGACGGCGAGGTGATCGTCCGGTACCACTCCTTCGAGCTCGCGCCAGACACGCCGGTCGACTTCGAGGGGACCGAGATCGACTTCCTCGTTCAGCACAAGGGCATGCCCGCCGACCAGGTCCAGCAGATGCTCGGCCAGGTGACCGCCACCGGTGCTGCCGCCGGTGCGACGTTCCACTTCGACACCGTGCAGCACACGAACACCCTCCGCGCGCACCAGGCTCTGCACCATGCCGCGGAGCACGGCCGGCAGCCGGAGCTTGTGGAGCGGCTGTTCCGCGCCTACTTCACCGAGGGCCGGCACGTCGGGCACGACCCGGACCTGGCGGAGCTCGCCGCAGAGGTGGGCTTGGATAGTGAGCAACTGCTGGCGGACCTGGCCGCAGACCGCTACGCCGCCGACGTGCAGCGCGATCTGAACCACGCCGTGCAGATGGGCGTACGGGGCGTCCCGTTCTTCGTGTTCGAGGGCCAGTACGGCGTGTCCGGAGCGCAAAGTGTCGAGACGTTCACCGAGGTGCTCGCGCATGTGGCCACAGAGGTCGGCACCCGCGCCTGAGCGCCCAGCAACCCACTCAGCCCAGCCGCTGTGGCCCAGCAACCCACTCAGCCCAGCCGCTGTCGCAGCGCAGCCAGCTGCCGGTCCATCGCCTCCGGCAGTCGGTCGGCGAACTGCTCGAAGTACTCCTCGCAGCCCTCGGCTTCGTCCCGCCAGGCAGCCGGGTCCACCCGCTGCAGCTCGGCCAGGTCCGCAGCTGAGATGTCCAGTCCGGCCAGCTGGAGCTCACCCTCAGCCGGGGCAACGCCGAGCGAAGTGCGCTGCCCGGACACCTCCCCCGCCACCAGCCGGAGCAACCAGTCCAGCACGCGGGCGTTCTCCGCGAATCCCGGCCAGAGCAACGACCCATCGGCCCCCTTGCGGAACCAGTTCACTGCCGCGATCCGAGGCGCGCCCGCGCCCAGCTCCCGCCCGACCGAGAGCCAGTGCCCGATGTAGTCCGCCAGGTGGTAGCCGCAGAACGGCAGCATCGCGAACGGGTCCCGGCGCAGCTCACCCACCGCACCTTCGGCGGCAGCGGTGCGCTCGGAGGAGATCGTTGCCCCGAAGAACACCCCGTGTTCCCAGTCCTCGGCCGCCGTCACCAGCGGGACGTTGCTCGCCCGCCGGCCACCGAACAGGATCAGGTCCACCGGGACGCCGGCACCGGCTTCCCACTCCGGGTCGATCATCGGGCACTGCGCTGCCGAGACGGTGAACCGCGAGTTCGGGTGCGCCGCCGGCCGCCCGGTCTCCGCAGCGATCTCCGGCGTCCAGTCCTGGCCGCGCCAGTCGATCAGGTGCGCAGGGGGCTCCGGCGTCAGCCCCTCCCACCACAGGTCACCGTCGTCGGTGAGCGCGACATTCGTGAAGATCACATCGTGGGTCAACGTGTCCACCGCCGTGGGGTTGGTCCCCGCACCGGTGCCCGGCGCCACGCCGAAGAATCCGGCCTCCGGATTGATCGCCCACAACCGGCCGTCCTGCCCCGGTCGCATCCAGACGATGTCGTCCCCGAGGGTGGTCACCGACCACTCCGGCAGCGCCGAGCGCAGCATCGCCAGATTCGTCTTACCACACGCCGACGGGAACGCCGCCGCCACGTGGTAGTGCCGACCGTCAGCGTGACTGAGCCGGATCAGCAGCATGTGCTCGGCCAGCCAGCCCTCATCCCGGGCCAGCACCGAGGCGATCCGCAGCGCGTAGCACTTCTTTCCCAGCAATGCGTTCCCGCCGTACCCGGATCCGAAGGACCAGATCTCTCGGTCCTCCGGAAAGTGCGTGATGTACTTCGTCCCGTTGCACGGCCACGGCACATCGTCCACCGGCGCCCCGCCGTCGGTGACCAGCGGCATCCCGACCGAGTGAACCGCCGGGACCCACTCTGCTCCGCCGTCGATCTGCGCCAGAGCCGCCGCCCCCATCCGGGTCATCAGCCGCATGCTGACCACCACGTACGGGGAGTCGGTGATCTCGATCCCCACCTTCGAGGCCGGACCACCCACCGGCCCCATCGAGAACGGCACCACGTACATTGTGCGGCCGCGCATGCTGCCCGCGAACACCCGCGCCAACTCAGCTCGCATCTCACCCGGCTCGCGCCAGTTGTTCGTGGGGCCGGCATCGGATTCCTGCTCGGAGCAGATGAACGTCGCCGCCTCGACCCGGGCCACATCCTTCGGGTCGGAGCGGGCAAGGAAGGAGTTCGGCCGCAACCGGGGGTTCAGCCGGACCATCGTGCCTGCCTGGACGAGCTGCTCGGTCAGACGGTCACGTTCGGCTTCGCTTCCGTCACACCAGACGACGGCGTCCGGCCCGGTGAGGTCCGCCACCTCGGCCACGAACTCGCGAGCGGCGGCCATCCCCCGAGGCAACGCGCAGCCTTCGCCGCGTCGTGGAGTGGGCAGGGTCGTCGGGTAGCCCTGGCCAAGAGTGGGCGAGACCTTCTCGTCCCGGGTTCGCGTGCGGTCCCGCAGGTCCAGTGTGGTGCTCATCGCGTGCCTCTCGTCGCGGTCCGGCCGGCTCTCCCGGTGGCTTGGATCGACCTTCCTGCACTTCCTCGGACTCTTGGAGCATGAAATGCACGCAATTTCCGCCATAGTTGCCATATCGTCAGGTCATGGCCGATGAGCACACCGACCCCGTCACCCTCGGCAAGCGCATCCGACACTTCCGCGGCCGAGCAGGCCTCACGCTGGCCCAGCTGGCGGCGAGCGTCAGCACCACCGCCGGTCAGCTCTCTCATATCGAGAACGGCCGGCGGGAACCGCGACTGTCGCTGCTCCAGGCAATCGCCGGTGAGCTCAGCACCAGCGCCGCGGAGCTGCTCGAACCCGCACCTCCCCCAGACCGGCGCGCTGCGCTGGAGATCGAGCTGCACCGCGCCCAGGCCTCACCGCTGTTCGCCGCTCTCGGCGCACCGGCTGTGCGCCCCACCCGGACGCTGCCGCTCCCGGTCCTGGAGTCCCTGGTGGCGCTGCACCGGGAGCTCGCCCGCCGGGCAGCCGAGGCGATCGCCACCCCGGAGGAGGCGCGCCGGGCGAACACCCAGATGCGGCTGGACATGCGGGCCCGCGGCAACTATCTGCCGGAGATCGAAGAGCTGGGCGAAGAGGTGATCCGCAAGGCCGGGTACACCTCCGGGGCGCTCACCCACTCCACTGTGTCCACGCTGGCCCGATCCTTGGGTTTCGAGATCATCCACGTGCCGGACCTGCCACACTCCACCCGCACCGTCACCGACCTGGAGAACGGCCGGATCTACCTCCCGCCGGCATCGATCCCCGGTGGGCACGGCCTGCGTTCACTGGCGCTGCAGGCGATCGGGCACCGTCTCCTCGGGCACACTCAGCCGGCCGGCTATGCCGACTTCCTCTACCAGCGGGTGGAGATCGCCTACTTCGCCGCCACCTGCCTGATCCCGCGCAGCGCCGCGCTGGACTACCTCCTGCCTCGCCAGCGCGCCAAGGACCTGGCCATCGAGGACTTCCGCGATGCGTTCGGCGTCACCCACGACTTCGCTGCGCTGCGACTGACCAACCTGGCCACCTCCCACCTGGACATGCCGGTGCACTATCTGCGGGTGGGTGAGGACGGCGCGCTGTACAAGGGCTACGAGAACGACGGCGTGGCGTTACCTTCCGATGTCACCGGCGCCATCGAGGGTCAGCCGGTGTGCCGGCAGTGGGCGGCCCGGGCGGCCTTCGCCCGCCGTACCCGTACCACCGAGTTCCACCAGTACACCGACACCCCGGAGGGCACGTTCTGGTGCTCCACCCAGACGGGCAGCACCTCCTCCGGGGAGTTCACCATCACCGTGGGCGTGCCGTTCGCCCACGCGAAGTGGTTCCGCGGCCGGGAGACCAAGCGCCGAGCCACCTCCACCTGCCCGGACGAGGGCTGTTGCCGTCGTCCGGAGGAGGCACTCAGCCAGCGGTGGCAGCAGGCCTCCTGGCCGAGCGCCGTCTCCCACGCCCAGATCCTCGGCCCGCTACCGTCGGGACGCTTCCCCGGCGTGGACGACACCGAGGTCTACCAGTTCCTCGAGGCGAACGCCCCCACCGAACCGAACTGACTATTGCCACACCGTCATGCACACTCGGTCACAGGTGCCCCATGACCGTGATGATGGGGGGGCTCGTGATCAGCGGGTGACGACGTTGCCCTGCTGGATCTTCACCGAGACCTCCGGCAGCGGGTCTTCGGCCGGCCCGTCGATCACCGCCCCGTCGGCGAACTCGAACCGGGACCCGTGGCACGGACAGTACAGATCGGACTCCTCGGCCCGTACCTCGCAGCCCTGATGGGTGCAGATCGCGGAGAACGCGCGCACCTCGTCCTCACCGGTGCGCACCACCGCGACCGCGACGCCGTCGTCGGTCGTAGTCACCTGCGCCTGTCCCACCTCGAGCTCGTTCAGGCTGAGCAGCACCACCCCCGGCTGCGGCTCGTCCGTGGGTGAGGACTCCTCAGCACAGGCTGCGAGCGCGAGCACCCCCGCACCGGCGCCGGTGGCGAGCAGGACCTGACGACGTGCGAAGCAGCCGGACATGGCGCCAGTCTATGTCGCGCCCCCGCTCGGGGAAGCGACCGGTCCACCCCGCGCCGGCCCGATCAGCCCTCCGACAGCCACTGCTGCGCGGCGTCCAGGACGCCACGGTGGAACGTCGGGTAGGCGTAGATCATCCGGGTCAGCGCGTGCACCGGCAGCCGCTGCTGCACCGCCAGGGTGAGCAGACCGAGCACCTCTCCCCCGCGCGGACCCACCGACGTAGCGCCGAGCAGCATCCGGGACTCCGCGTGTGCGACCAGCGAGATCACGCCGTCGTTACCCACCCCGTGGATCCACCCCCGCGTCGAGGAAGGCACCTGGACGCTCGTGCTGCGCACCGGCACACCCTGCTCGCGCGCCTGGGCTTCGGACAGTCCCACCGCCCCGACCTCCGGGTCGGTGAACGTCACCCGAGGCACCGCGTGGTACTCCGCCTCGACGGGTTCATCCCCGCGCAGGTGCGCGAGCGCGATCTCCGCCTGGTACATGGACATGTGCGTGAACGCGCCGCGACCGGTGACGTCCCCGATCGCGTACAGGTCCTCGATCGGCGCACCAGCGGAGTCGAGCACGCGGCAGAAGCCGTCCACGGCCAAGGTCCGGGCAGCGGTGTCCAGGCCGTAGGCATCGAGCCCGAGCCGGTCGAGTCCAGTGTCTCGGCCGGTCGCCACCAGCAACCGCTCGGCGACCAGCTCCCTTTCCCCCACCTGCACCGCGATCCCCGCACTGTGACTACGCACAGAGGCTGCGCCGTCGCCGGTGAGCACCTCGATCCCTTCGCCGCGGAACGCCTCGGCAAGCACCTCGCTCGCCGCCGGTTCCTCACCCGGCAGCAGCCGTTCGGCGGCCTCCACCACACTCACCCGGGTGCCGAACCGGGCGAACGCCTGCGCGAACTCCGCCCCGATCGGGCCGCCGCCGAGCACGATCATCGACTCCGGCGCGCTGGTGGCCCGAACCGCGTCCCGGTTGGTCCAGTAGCGCACCTGGTCCAGCCCGTCGATCGGCGGCACCGCCGGGGAGGTCCCGGTGTTCAGGACGACGGCGCGGCGTGCCTGGATCTGATGGTCACCTACCTGCACGGTGCGTGGCGCGACCAGGCGGGCGCGCCCGCGGATCAGGCGCCCGCCGGCGTCGGTGAACCGGTCGGCGGCGATCGTGTCGTCCCAGTCGGTGGTGGCCTCCTCGCGGATCCGGGTCGCGACCGGAGTCAGGTCCGGGTGCACCTCGGCTGTTCCGGCGATCTCGTTCACCCGCCGCGCCTCGGCGAGGGCATCGGCGGCGCGGATCATCATCTTCGACGGGATGCAGCCGTAGTACGGGCACTCCCCGCCCACCAGGTTCGCCTCGATACCGACCACGTCCAGACCGTCGGCCGCCAGCTCACCGGCCACCTGCTCTCCGCCCGGGCCCATCCCGATCACGACGACGTCTGCTCGCTCGGTCATGACTCCTCCCTCCGTGGTGCTCACCCCTCGATCGTCACGCGGAAGAGCAGCCTCGGCCACCTGGGAGGTGGACCACCCGGCCGGCGGCTCAGCTCGCGGGGCGCCGACCCATGGGAAGGCGGGAGCGGGTGAACACCCATCCGGCGCACCGGGCCGAGCAGTCAGCCGCCGCTCAGCTGCGCTCCGGGAACTTCCCTTCGTCCCGGATGCGCTGATTCAGCTCGGCCAGGTAGAGGTCCTCGTCGAAGTCGATCGGGACCTCCTCGCCCAACCAGGCGGAGAGGTGGATGGCGTTCGCCAACCGGACCCCGTTGATCCCCTCCGCTCCCGGCGCCAACAACGGTTCGCCGTCGAGAATGTGCGCGGCAAAGTTGCGGAGCACCTCACCATGCTGGGAGCCCCAGGCGGAGTCGAAGGAGATCTCCTCGGTCTCCTGGAACTGATCGAGCTTCATCTCACCGCGGAACATCCGGCGCACGTCCTCCGGCCCGATCGACGCGGAGATCTCCCGCTCATCCTTGGTCAACCGCGTCACCGTGGCCACAGCTGATCCGTCCACGACGATCTTTCCCCGGTCCCCGAGGATCTCGAACCGGTCGGTGCCGATCAGGTCGTGGGTGGCAGTGATGAACACCCCGGTCACGCCGTCGCCGTAGTCGACTACGGCAGTGACCTCGTCCTCGACTGCGATGTCCCGCCGGAACCCGAAGGCCGCCTTGGCGAACACCGACTGTGGCACTCCGCAGATCCACTGCCACAGGTCCAGCTGGTGCGGGGCCTGGTTCACCAGCACCCCACCACCTTCACCACCCCAGGTCGCCCGCCACGCGGACTGCTCGTAGTAGCCCTGCGGGCGCCACCAGGTGGTGATCGTCCAGGAGCTGCGCCGGATCGCACCGATCTCGCCCGCGGCCACGATCTCCTTGATCCGGCGGTAGAGCGGATTGGTGCGCTGGTTGAACATGATCGCGAACGTCAGCTCGGGCCTGGCCTCGGCGGCCTCAATCAGCTCGCGCACCTGCGTGGTGTAGACCGCGGCGGGCTTCTCCACCAGCACGTGCAGGCCGGCCTCGAGCGCCGCGATCGCTACCTTCGGGTGGTCGTAGTGCGGGAGGGTGGTGATCACCGCGTCCACGCCCCCGCCGCCGATCAGCTCCTCGTGACCGGAGTACAGGGGTGTGTCCGGGTGCTCCTGCGCGATCACTGCCCGCCGCTCGGAGTTCCGGTCCGCGATCGCCCCGAGCGCCATCCCGGGTATCTTCCCGTCGGCGACCATCCGGGCATAGACCGAGCCCTGGGCGCCGAAGCCGACGATCCCCAGCCTGACCACATCTGTCACGGCGCGTCCCTTCTCTGGTGACATCATCCTGAGCCTAGGTGGCAGTGCGCTGCCGGGCGTCTGGTTGCCGGAAGTTGCCGACCCCACCGGCTCCGCCCACTCCGACGCCGCCATGCTCGGGCCTGCCGAGGGTCGCGCAAGATCCACCAGCCACCCCGGTGTGGATGCAAAGATGGGCACATGATCGTAGTGACCACGAACGAGATCCCGGGCTACCGCATTGAGGCCGTGATGGGCGAAGTCATGGGCATGACCGTCCGCTCGGCGAACTTCGGGCAGAACTTCACCGCGAGCTTCCGCGCCTTCGGCGGTGGTGAGGTGACCGAGTACACCAAGCTCGTCTACGAGAGCCGCCAGGAGGTCATGAACCGGATGACCACCGAAGCGCAGCGCCGCGGTGCGAACGCGGTGATCGGGATGCGTTTCGACACCGGTGACATCGCCCAGGCGTTCTCCGAGGTCTGCGCCTACGGCACCGCGGTGCACGTGGTGCCGCTCGGTGAGGACGAAGAGGGCCACACCCCGCAGTCCGCGCAGTTCGCCCAGGGCGGCAGCCAGGCGGCGCAGGGCCCGGCGATCTCCCAGCCGGTCGCTCCCCCACCGGCCGCCGGGTACGACGCGCAGGTGCCGCAGCCCCCGCAGGGTCAGCAGCCTCCACCGCCGCCGCAGGGCCAGCCCGGCTACGGCCAGCAGCCGCCGCCACCCGGGTACGGCCAGCCGCCGCAGGGTGGCTACCCGCAGTAAGTACCCTCAGTCCCGCTGCGGCTGCTCCCGGGGGCGGATGCGCACGTTCGGGAGCACCGGTGCGGGCAGCGGGTCACCGGGGTCGTCCTGGGGCAACCCGTACGACGGCGCAGCCACCGGGGCGGCACCGTCCCCGGATCCGCTGGGCTGCTCGGGTTGCTCCGGGCGGCCGATCTGCTCCTGCCAGGCGGCACGGAAGGCCACGATCTCCTCGTGGCTGCGGCCGACGAAGTTCCACCACATCACGACCTGTTCCTGGAACGGTTCGCCGCCGAACAGGATCACCCGGGCGGCCTGGTCCCCGGCGGTGAGCCGCAGCTGATCCCGCCCCGCCGGCAGGTAGCCGAGGTGACCGGCCGGGACCGGGGTCTCCTCCAGCGTCACCGTGCCGGTGTCCACCAGCAGTCCGTGCTCGAAGGTCGGATCGACCGGCACCGTCAGTGAGCGCCCCGGTTCCAGCCGGACCTCGGCACCGAGCAGGCCGGTGGCCGTGGTCAGCGGCGACGTGTCCTCGAGCGCGCTGCCGAGGAACACCTGCGCCGACCAGCCCCGGCCGGTGAGCACCGGCGGGGCATAGTGGTCGAACCGGCGTGGCCCGAACCGGGCCCGCTCCGGTAGTGCGAACCAGAGCTGGATGCCGTGCAGCACCTCCGTGTCCGCAGTGGAGCGTTCGGAGTGGGAGATGCCGGCGCCTGCGGTCATCAGGGACAGCTGGCCGGGGGCGACCCGGGCCAGGTGGTCGGCGCTGTCGGCGTGGGTGATCGACCCGGAGAACAGCCAGCTGACGGTGGCCAGCCCGGTGTGCGGGTGCGGCGGCACGTCCATCCCGCCGGTGGTGGCCACCTTGTCCGGACCGTAGTGGTCCAGGAAGCACCACGCCCCGATCAGGGAGAGCGCCCGTTGCGGCAGCGTGCGCCGCACGGTCATCGCCCGCGGTCCGCCGAGCGGCACCTCACGCGGGGTGAGGATACGGACGGTGACGTCCGAGACCGAGGCGGGGGCGCCGTCGTCGGCAGCACAGACCATCTCATCCGGCTTGGTCTCGACGTTGCTCATCGGCCCACCACCTGCGCGAGCACCGGGACCTGGCTCAGACTCACGTCCTTGGTGGCGGTGACCAGCGTGACCTCACCCTGTCCGGCCAGCTCGCGCAACTCAGCCAGTGCACCGGCGGCCGGCTCCTCCTTCAGCTCGGCGCGGTAACGCCTGGCGAACTCCGCCTTCTTCTCCGGATCATGGCCGTACCACCGGCGCAGCTCGGTGCTCGGCGCCACCTCTTTGAGCCAGTGCCCCACCCGAGGGTCCTCCTTGCGCAGACCGCGCGGCCAGACCCGGTCCACCAGGACCCGGGTACCGTCCGCGTCGCCGACCTCGTCATACACTCGTCCGCTCCGCATCTGCCCATCATCACCCACGAGCGGCTGGGCTGCCTCCGCGCGGCTCTCGGCGGAGGACCAGTGCCACCGCGAAGGCCAGGCACGCCGCGGCAACCACCCCAAGAGCCGCCGGGTAGGAGAACGCGGTGGCCAGAGCACCTACTACCGCCGAACCCAGGCCGGTACCGCCGTCGAAGCCGATGTTCCACACGGTGCTGGCCAAGCGTGAGTTCGCCGGGCCGGCGCGTTCGAAGGCATGCACCAGGGTCAGGCTCTGCAACCCGCCATAGGCCAGGCCCACCAGCGCGGCGCCCAGCAGGATCCGGGCGATCGCCCACGCCCCGGCCCCCGGCAGGGCAGTACCGATCAGCACCAGCCCACCAGCGGCCGCGGCCAGCAACGGCCAGGTGAGCCCACCCGAACCGCGAGAGTCCACCAGGGAACCGATCCACCAGCGGCTCGCCGCGGCCACGGTAAGCAGCACGAACAGTCCGACCAGGGCGAGGGTGGCCGCGGTGAGCATCTGCGGCAGGAACGTGAGCAGGGCGCCGCCGGAGCTGGTGGCCAGCAGCAGCACGAGCACCGGGACTGCCAGTGGCGCCAGGAGCGCCCATCGGCTGTTCGTGGCGGCAGCGGTCGGCGCCGCCCGTGCGCCGGCGCTCGAGTCGCCCGCCGAGTCCGCCGACTCGGATCGACGCGCATCCTGGCGGTTCAGGCACCGGGCGAGCACCAGCGCACCCGGAACGCCGAGCACCGGCAGGGCGCCGAGCAGGAAGACCGCGGTGAAGCCCGCCTGCTCGGCCAGCCAGGGTGCTCCAGTCATGGTGAGGATCTGCGGGGCGGAGATGGCCAGCCCGTAGGCCCCCACCGCCCGGCCACGCATCAGCGGCGGGGCGAGCTCGGCGATCGCCGCGGAGCCGCACACGGTCAGTACGCCGAAGCCCAGACCGCGCACCGCGGAGAGCGCCATCAACCACCACAGTTCCCCGCTGAGCAGGAACAGGAACGAGGGCAGTCCGAGCGCTGCCAGACCGACGATCAGGGTGGCCGCCCAACCCAGCCGGCGCAGCGAGGCCGGGATCATCGTCTGGGTGAGCACTGTGGCCAGCATCAGCACCCCGTTGATCGCCCCCGCACCGGCAGCGTCGGCACCGGCGCGGACCGCCCACAGCGGCACAGTCGCGAACAACATCCCGAAGCCGGCGAAGCTCACCGCACTCATCGCGGCCACAGCGCCCATCCCGGGCAGCCGCCAGACCGATCCGCTCTTCACGGCACCGGTCTACCATCAGCGGGATGGAGAACTCGACTTTGTCCGAGCAGGATCGCCCTCACCTGCAGCACTGCGTGGCGCTGGCCCGCGAAGCCCTGGAAACCGGGGACGAACCGTTCGGTTCCGTCCTCGTGGACGGGAGCGGCGCCGTCGTGCGAGTGGACCGGAACCGGATCGCCAGCGGTGACCCCACGGCCCACCCCGAGCTCGCCCTTGTGCAGTGGGCGATCGCGCACCTGAGCCCGCGGGTGCGCGCGCGTGCCACGGTGTACACCTCCGGTGAGCACTGCCCGATGTGCGCGGCAGCGCACGCCTGGGCCGGGCTGGGCCGGATCGTCTACGCCGCCAGCTCGGAGCAGCTGGGCCAGTGGCTGGACAGCTGGGGCATCGCCGCTCCGCCCGTGCGAGGATTGCCGATCACCACCGTTGCGCCCTTGGCA
>DXBY01000068.1 GCA_019116305.1 Candidatus Ruania gallistercoris
ACGCCTGGGCCGGGCTGGGCCGGATCGTCTACGCCGCCAGCTCGGAGCAGCTGGGCCAGTGGCTGGACAGCTGGGGCATCGCCGCTCCGCCCGTGCGAGGATTGCCGATCACCACCGTTGCGCCCTTGGCACAGGTGGCCGGGCCGGACGAGAAGCTGGCGCAGGAGGTCCGCCTGCTGCACGCGCGCTACCACGGCATCGACCCGAGCGAGGGCACCCAGCACTGAGAGGTTTCGTGTCGCGCGTTCCTGCCTCCCGTTCGTCCGGCCGGCGTCAGGTGGGTGTCGGCCTCGCCCTAGTAGGGATCCTGCTCATCGGGGCGAACCTGCGGGCGTCGTTGACGACGGTCGGGCCGCTGATCGGGGAGATCCGGGCCGATCTGGAGCTGACCTCGATGGTGGCTTCCGCACTGGTGGGGCTGCCGCTGATCTGTTTCGCCGTGTTCTCCCCGATCGCACCGCGAGTCGCGACCCGGTTCGGGCTGGAGCGCACGCTGGGAGCGGCCCTACTGATCCTGGCGGTAGGGATCGTGGCCCGGTCGGTGCCGTGGCTGCCGGCCCTGTGGCTCGGCACGGTCCTGCTGGGGCTGGCGATCGCGCTGGCGAACGTGCTGCTGCCCTCCCTGCTGAAGCGGGACTTCCCGCTCGATGCCGGCCGGTACACCGGTGCCTACTCGGCGGTGCAGTCGGTATTCGCAGCCCTGGCCGCCGGAGTGGCCGTCCCGGTGGCGGGGATGACCGATGCCGGCTGGCGGCTCGCGCTGGGGATGTGGGCCGGGCTGGCCCTGGTGGCGTTCGCCGTGTTCAGTCCGCGGCTGCGCGGTGGGACCTCAGTGAAGGCGCTCGCCACGAGCACGCCCGCCACCGCCACGGACCCCGCGCCGGAATCGGCCCAGCACTGGTCACCGTGGTGCTCCCCCACGGCCTGGATGATCACTGTGGCGATGGGCACCCAGTCCACTCTGTACTACGTGGTGATCACCTGGTGGCCGGAGATCGAACAGGCGCAAGGCATCAGCGCGAACGCCGCCGGGGTGCATGTCAGCGTGCTGCAGCTGTGCGGCATCATCGGCAACCTCGGTACCGCTGCGGTGCTGCAGCGCTGGCAGCGGGACCAGCGCGGGCTGATCGCCGTGCTGGTGCCGTTGAACGTCGCCGGGCTGGCCGGCATGTTGCTGCTACCGTCCTGGGCGCTGCTCTGGTCGATGTTGCTCGGGATGGCACTCGGCTCCTGGATCGTGTTCTGCCTGGCCTCGTTCAGCCTGCGCACCCGGAACCACCACCATGCCGCCTCGCTGTCCGGGATGGCCCAGTCCTTCGGCTACCTGCTCGCTGCGCTCGGCCCGTTCCTGCTCGGCGGGCTGCACGACGCCACCGGGAGCTGGACCGCTCCCCTGGTGGTGCTGCTCTGCCTGCAGGTGGTGCAGCTGATCTCGGCCTACGGCGCGGCGCGCCCACAGGTGGTGTGACCGAGTCAGCCCTGGATCGAGGCCGGAGAGGCGTCAGCGGCCGGTGAACTCCGCCGCCCGCTTCTCGGTGAACGCCGCCACGCCTTCGCGCAGGTCCTCCGTGGCCAGGCTGAGGCCACCGGCGAGGCCCTCGATCAGATGCGGGGAGGCGCCCTCGAGGGACGCGGTGATCAGCTGCTTCGCCAGGGCGTTGGCCACCGGGGCGCTGGACCGCACCTCGTCGACCCACTGCTGCACGGTCTCCTCGAGCTCCTCGGCGGGCGCCACCGCGTTCACCAGGCCCCAGTCCAGCGCCCGAGCGGCATCCACCTCACGCCGGGCGAAGATCATCTCCTTCGCCCGGGCAGCCCCGATCAGCTTCGGCAACCGGCCGGCCCCGCCCCAACCGGGCACCGTACCCAGGCCGGTCTCGGGGAGAGCGAGCCGGGCGCCATCGACCATGATCCGCAGATCGCAGGCCAGCGCCAGCTCCAGACCACCACCGAAGGCAAGGCCGTCGATCACCGCGATGGTCGGGCAGCGCAAGGACTCCAGGGCGTTGAACACCCGGTGCCCGACTCCGATCCAGTCCCGCCACATCTGCACCGAGGACAGCTGGGAGAACAACGTGATGTCCGCACCCACGCAGAACACCTTCTGCCCTGCAGTGCGCACCAGGGCCACCCGGGCCTGCGAGGCCTCGATCTCGGCGACGGCACGTTCCAGGTCCAGCAGCATCGTCGGGGTGAAGGCGTTCAGCTTCGTGGCCCGGTCCACCTCGATGGTGGCGACCTGACCTGAAGGGTCCATGAACCAGGTGGTCTGGCCCTCGGCCGGGCTGTTCTCGTTGCTCATCTCAGCGACTCCTCAGTGGGCGGGGACCGGGTCAGCGGGACGCTCGGAAGCAGCCGCCAAGCGTGGATGGCGCCCGCGCGGACCCAGGTCCAGGCTGATCGGACCGTGCGCGAACAGCCTCGCATCCATCGCTCGCACGTCCGGGTCCACGAGCAGCTCGAACTCACTGCGGTCGAGCACATCGCGCTGCAGGTCCACGCCTGGGGCCACCTCGGTGACGGTCAGTCCCTCCGGGCGCAGCTCCAGCACGCACCGCTCGGTCACATAGGTCACCTTCTGCCCGCGGGCGAGCGCCTGCTGCCCGTTGAAGGTGATCTGGGTGACCTCATCGACCAGCTTGGTGTGTGCGCCGTCGGACCGGATCTCCAGACCGGAGCCGGTCAGCTCGATCTCCCGCCGCCCGGCGGTGAACGAGCCGACGAACACGATCTCCGGGGCGTGCGCGGTGATGTCCGCGAACCCACCCACCCCGGCGGTGACGTGCCGGCGGCCGGGCAGGTAGTGCACGTTCACGTTGCCACTGGCGTCGATCTGCAGGAAGGACAGCAGCGTCCGGTCGAACCCGCCACCCTGGAGCAGGGTGAACTGGTCGGCACTTTGCATGATCGCGTCCGGGTTCTGCGAGCAGCCGAAGGCGAAGTCCAGCAGCGGGATCCCGCCCACGGCGCCCTGCTCCAGCACCCAGGACACCTCGCTGCCGCTGCCCTCCTCGTTCAGCACGTGCGGCACCAGGGCAGAGACACCGAAGCCCAGGTTGATCGTGTCGCCGTCGTACAGCTCGGTGGCGGCCCGGCGGGCGATGATCTTCTCCAGGGAGAACTCCACCGGGTCCAGCTCGCTGGTGGGCCGGCGCAGCTGACCGGAGATCGTGGGGTCGTAGGCCGTGGCCGTGGCCTGCATCTGGTGCTCGTCCACCACGACGACGTCCACCAGGATCCCCGGAATCCGCACCTTCTGCGGGTCCAGGCTGCCGCCGGTGGCCACCCGCTTCACCTGCGCGATCACCAGGCCGCCGTTGTTGTGTGCGGCATAAGCCAGATCGAGCGCGCCGAGCGGCGAGCCCTCGTCCTCGAAGGTGAGGTTGCCGTACTCGTCGGCTGTGGTGGCCCGCACGATCGCCACGTTCGGCACGAGCGCCGAGAAGTACAGCCACTCCTTGTCACCGGCCCTGCTCACGGTCACGAAGTCCGCCGGCGTGCTCTCGTTCATCCGACCGCCCTGCTGCCGCGGATCGATGAACGTCCCGGTACCGACATCGGTGAAGATGCCGGGCTGGCGGGCGGCCGCGGCCCGGTGCAGCTGGAACAGCACCCCGGAGGGAAAGTTGTAGGCGTGCACCTGCTCCGCCTCGATCATCTGCCAGATCTTCGGAGGCTCCACCGAGGACGGTCCCGAGGGGTAGGACCCGGCCACCACCCGGCTGAGCAGGCCGGGCTGGGCGAGGTGGTCGATCCCGGGCATGCCGTACATGTCCCCGGCGGCGATCGGGTGCACTGTAGTGAGGTTGCGCGGCGAGGAGGTCTCGGCGAACCGCTCGCCGATCCCGGCCAGGGTGGCGTCCGGGCAGTTCAGTCCGGAGGACGAGCTGACGGTGATCACATCACCGTCGGCAATCAGATCTGCCGCCGCGCGGGGGGTCAGGAACGTCACTTTCTGCATGGCGGGGCCTCCGTCTTTGCCGACCTGGTGATGCCGCTACGGTAACAGGGATTTAGATCGATCTACTCGACAGTTGCCGGATGTTCCCGCCAAGTGTGCCTTCGTACGTGAGATCGATCTATGCGCGAACTCCGACCTCGCTGTCAGAGACGAGGCCGTCTCAGCGCAGGTGCGCGAGCACGATACCCACCGGGATGCTGACGGCGAGCACGATCAGCAGCCCGAGGTAGGCGCGGCCGATCAGTCGCCGCACCCGGGCTCCGGGTCCGCCCTGCGCGCGGTCAGGACCACCCACGTCCCGGATCGCCAGCACCAGGGCGAGGACGAGCAGCACACTGCCGGCATCGACCCCTACCGGTGAGTCGGTGAGGGTGCCGGTGATCACCAGGGCGTTACCGAGGTTCCACGCTGCCACCAGCACCCAGGCGCTGCGCCGGCCCACCGACCGGCCGAGCACACCGGGCACCCAGCCGAACGCCAGCTGGGCCACGCCACCGACCAGCACGAGGTAGGCGGCCACCCAGCTGCCGCGGTCCAGCCCGAGGGGTCCGGTGACCGCCGCCACCAGCCCGCCGGCCACGATGCAGCCGTAACCGAGAACGATCAGAGCCCACGACGGCGCAGCTCGCCGGGCTCCGGCCCGTTCGCCGGAGTAGTCGGCCGGTTCGCCGGAGTAGGTGGCGGGGCGGGTCATCGGCCGGTGAGTACGGTGAGCAGCACCGCGGCATCCTCCAGTGCGACCAGGTCATGCCGGACGTCCGGGATGATCAGGTGGTCACCTGCCGCCCCCTCCCAGGCATCCTCCCCCGCGGTGAGCCGCACCCGGCCGAGGAGCACCTGCAGAGTCGCCTCCTTGGGGCTCTC
>DXBY01000069.1 GCA_019116305.1 Candidatus Ruania gallistercoris
GCGGTGGTGCACAACGCGGGGATCACCCGGGACAAGCTGCTCGCGAACATGACCGAAGACAAGTGGGACGCGGTGGTCGCGGTGAACCTCGCCGCTCAGCTGCAGCTGAACGAGACGCTGCTGGCGCGGGCTGAAGCAGCTCCGGACGGGCTGCGACTGGTCTCGCTGTCCTCCACCTCCGGAATCGCCGGCAACCGCGGGCAGACGAACTACTCCTTCACCAAGGGCGGCGTGATCGGGATGACCCGAGCCCTGGCCCCGCGGATCGCCGCCGGCGGTGGCACCGCAAACGCCGTGGCCCCGGGTTTCATCGAGACCGAGATGACCGCCCGGATGCCGGTGCTCACCCGGCAGGTGGCGCGTCGGCTGAACTCGCTGCAGCAAGGTGGGCAGCCGGTAGACGTGGCTGAAGCGATCGCGTTCCTGCTCTCCCCGCAGGCCGGGGGAATCAACGGCGAGACGCTGCGGGTGTGCGGGCAGAACATGGTGGGTGCCTGATGGCCGAGCAGACCCTGGACCGGGTGCCCTCCCTCAGCGGCCTGTACGCGAACGCGCTCGGCAGGTCCGCCCGGCTGATGATCCGCCCCCCGAGCCGGTCGACGGCGCTGCCGGAGGTCATCTACCGGGTCACCGAGGTACCGGTCGACGCCGAGGAGTTGGTGGCCTACCAGCACCTGCTGGGCGAACGGGCCACGGACACGCTGCCGGCCGGCTTCGTCCACGTAGCCGCGTTCCCGGTGGCGATGGCGGTGATGGCGCGGGAGGACTTCCCGCTGCCGCTGCTCGGCATGGTGCACATCGCCAACCGGGTGGACCAGCATCGCGCGCTGCACGACGAGGAACGGCTCACGGTGCGCGCCTGGGCCGAGCAGCTCGCTGCGCACCGCAAGGGCACGCAGGTGGAGCTGGTGGTGGAGGTCACCGGATCTGCCGCCGACGGCGTGGCCTGGCGGGGCAGGTCCACCTACCTGGCCAAGGGGGTCAACCTTCCGGGTCTGCCGGCGGCGGAGGAGGCTGCGCCGGTGGGGGCTTCCTGGGCGGCCGAGCTGCCGGAGCCGACGGCACAGTGGCAGCTGAGCGCGGACACCGGCCGGCGCTACGCGGAGGTCTCCGGGGACCGGAACCCGATCCACCTCGGGTCGGTGCCGGCGAAGCTGTTCGGGTTCAAGCGGGCGATCGCGCACGGGATGTACACCGCAGCGCGGGCGCTGACCGCATCAGGGGCCGGGGCTGCGGAGGCGTTCACCTGGACCGTCGCCTTCGGCAAGCCGGTGCTGCTGCCCAGCACCGTGTCCTTCGCCGTGCACGCCAGCGAGCCCGGCACTGTGGAGTACCTGGGCTGGAACCAGCGTTCCGGGGTGCGCCACTTCAGCGGATCGGTCACCCGACACCGCTGACCGGTCTCCTCCGGTCAGCCGCTACTCGGTGGGTGGTGGCGCCTGCTGTGGTGGCGCTATCGGCGGCGGTGGTGGCGCTGTGGGCAGTGTCGTCCGCTTGGTCCGGTTCATGCCCGCGCGCAGGAACTTCCTCGCATCCGGATCGGTGACCAGGAAGGCGTTGATCCAGCGCGCCTCCGGATGCGCGTCCACCAGGAACGTCTTGGCGGCCAGGGTCAGCGGGACGGCGAGGATGGCGCCGAGCGGGCCGACCACCAGCGTCCACAGTGTCAGCGAGAGGAACGAGACCACCGGGCTCAGCCCGACAGCGTCGCCGGTGACCTTCGGCTGGATGATGGTCTGGATGGTGAAGTTGAGCACGCTGTAGGTGACGATCACCCAGAGCATGTCGCTCATCCCGCCGTCCAGCAGCGCCAGCAGTGCCGCCGGCACCAGCCCGATGACGAAGCCGACGTTCGGGATGTAGTTGGTGACGAACGCGAGCAGACCGAGCACGAGGGCGAGCGGAACGCCGATGATGATCAGCGCAATCACGTCCAGCACGGCCACGATCAGACCGAACACCGTGCAGACCAGCCAGTACTTGCGCACGCCGATGAAGAACGCGCGCAGCGCAGTGCCGAGGTCCGGCCGGGCTGCGGTGATCAGCGTCCAGCGGGAGGAGACCGCTGTCGTGTCGATCGCCAGAAAGAACATCACCACCACGATGATCAGGAACTGCCCGCCCGCGGAGGACATGCTCTCCAACACAGTGCCGGCGATGGCGGCTACCCGGTTCAGGTCCACGCCCTCGATCAGCCCGGTCAGCGCAGTTTCGTCCACTCCGAAGGTCGCGAGCCAGTCGATCACATCGGCGTACATCTGCTGGAAAGCACTGGAGTACTTCGGTAGCTCCAGCGCCGCCTGTGCGAGCGCCCCGGCCGTGGCGACCAGCAGAATCAGCAGCAGCACATACATCCCGACCAGGACGACTATCGCCGCGAGCATCTTCGGCACGCGCCAGCGCACCAGCTGACGCTGCAACGGGCGGGCGGTGATCATCAGGGTGAGCGCGAAGAAGGCGGGCGCCACGATCGAGGAGAGCAGGTGCAGACCTACCGCCGCCACGGTGAGTGCAGCGAGCACGACGGCGGCGCTCACCAGGCTCGGTCGGCTCGCCAGTGCCGGTGGCCGGTTCGCGGCGGCGTTCTCTCTCGACCTGGTCTTCCCGGGCGGAGGCTGCTTCTCAGCGTTCCGGGGTCGGTCGGCCGGCGCCGTGCTGCGGTCAGGCTTGGCTGCGGGAGTCTTCGGAGCCTGGGGCTTGGCCATGCTGGTCAGTCTGCCACCTGCACCGGCTCAGTCCCGAAGGGATTCCACCCCGCGGTTCGCCAGCGCGTCGGCACGCTCGTTGCCCTCGTCCCCGGAGTGACCCTTCACCCAGACCCACTGCACCTCGTGCCGGGCGACCTGCTCATCCAGCGCGCGCCACAGGTCCTCGTTCTTCACCGGCTTCTTCGCCGCCGTGCGCCAGCCGTTCCGCTTCCAGCCGGGCAGCCAGGACTGCATCCCGTTCATCACGTAGGAGGAGTCCACGTGCAGGGTGACCGCGCACCGGGTGTTCAGGGCGCGGAGCGCCTCGATCACCGCGGTGAGCTCCATCCGGTTGTTCGTGGTCTCCGGATCGCCGCCGAACAGCTCCCGCTCGTGCTCGCCGGATCGCAGCAGCGCACCCCAGCCGCCGGGACCGGGGTTGCCCTTGCAGGCACCGTCGGTCCACAGGTGGGCGACCGGCAGCCGAGGATCCTCAGTGCTCATCGCGCGGGTGCTCAGGCGTCGGCGAGCAGTGCGGACACGGCAGAGGTGAAGAACCGCAGCCCGTCGGTGCTCGGGCCGAAGCCGGGCTCGGTGGCGTGCTCGGGGTGCGGCATCAGGCCGACCACGTTGCCGCGGGCGTTGGTGATGCCGGCGATGTCCCGGCGGGACCCGTTCGGGTTGCCGATGTAGCGGAACACCACCCGGCCCTCGCCCTCGAGCTCGTCCAGGGTGGGCTCGTCGGCGATGAACTGCCCGTCCTGGTTCTTCAGCGGGACAGTGATCTCCTCGCCCTGGGCGTACTCGTGGGTCCAGGCGGTGCGGTTGTTCTCCACCCGGAGCACCTGGTCGGTGCAGACGAAGGTGAGCTGGGTGTTCTTGATCATCGCGCCGGCGAGCAGGTGCGTCTCGCAGAGGATCTGGAAGCCGTTGCAGATCCCGAGCACCGGGAGACCGGCGTTGGCGGCGTCCACCAGGCTGGACATCACCGGTGCGAACGAGGACAGTGCGCCGGCGCGCAGGTAGTCGCCGTAGGAGAAGCCGCCCGGGAGCACCACGGCGTCCACATCGGCGAGGGAGTCGCTGGCGTGCCAGAGGCGCACCGGCTCGGCACCGGCCAGCCGCACGGCGCGGGCCGCGTCCCGGTCGTCCAGGCTGCCGGGGAAGGTGACGACGCCGATGCGGCCCATCAGTGGGCTCCGGCCTGACTCGGCTCCTCGGCCCAGTGCACGGAGACGACGTCCTCGATCACCGGGTTGGAGAGCACCTCTTCGGCGACTGTGCGGGCGCTGGCGAGCGCCGCGTCCGTCGGTTCCCCGTCCAGCTCGAGCTCGAACCGCTTGCCCTGCCGCACTCCGGCGAAGCCGGTGAATCCGAGCCGCGGCAGCGCACCGGCTACTGCTTTGCCCTGCGGGTCGAGAATCTCGGGTTTGGGCATGACCTCCACGACGACACGTACCATCGGTGTGGGCTCCTGTTCTGGCGGCGAAGCGACGCCCCGATCCTACCGGGGTGCCGTACCGGTCGGTGACGCGGTCGGTCTGCGAGACATTGGCCAGTGGGACGTGGGGCTTCCTGGCGGCGGGTCCCTTGGCGATCGGCGACGTGCAGCCCCATGACCTCGGTCATCTGATCCTTCATGCCTCGTATGCCGACGAGGACGCGGAGACCCAGGCGATTGAGTTCGCGGCAGAGTTCCTCATGCACCGCGGCTCGTTCAGCACATCGGCGAATCGTTGACGAAGCGTGGGTTGAGGGCCACTGAGGTCGCCGAGATCGCCGGATATGCCTCACCCGAGGTGAACTCCCTCCTGCCCGGTGATCCGCTCGTAGGCCTCCACATACCGGTCCCGGGTGCGCCGGACCACGTCCTCAGGCAGCGGCGGCGGGGGAGCATCGCTGCTGCGGTCCCACCCGGAGTCGGGTGAGGTGAGCCAGTCACGCACGTACTGCTTGTCGAAGCTGGGTTGGGCCCGGCCGGGCTGCCAGCCCTCGGCCGGCCAGTACCGGGAGGAGTCCGGGGTGAGCACCTCGTCTCCGAGCACCAGGGCGCCGCTGGCGTCCCTCCCGAACTCGAGCTTGGTGTCCGCGAGGATCACACCACGTTCCGCGGCGATGCTCGCGGCACGTGCATAGACAGCGAGCGTGACCTCGCGCAGGCGAGCTGCGTCGTCGGGCCCGATCTGCGCGGCGACCTGCTCGAAACTGACGTTCTCATCGTGCTCACCCACAGCGGCTTTGGTGGCGGGGGTGAAGATCGGTTCCGGCAGCTTCGAGCCGTCCACGAGCCCGGTCGGCAGCTGCACCCCGCACACCGCGCCACCGGACCGGTACTCCGCCAGACCGGAGCCAGTGAGGTAACCGCGGGCCACGCACTCCACCGGGTACATCTCCAGCCTGCGGCAGACCATCGCCCGCCCGGCGACCGGTTCCGGCACGTCGGTGGAGACCACATGGTTGGGCACCAGGTCGGTGAGCTGATCGAACCACCACAGGCTCAGTGCGGTGAGCACCGCGCCCTTGTCCGGGATCGGGGTGGGGAGTACGTGGTCATAGGCGCTGATCCGGTCCGAGGCGACCACCAGAATCAGGTCCGGGTCGCCGTCGGCGGGTAGGTACAGGTCGCGGACCTTGCCGGAGTAGCTGTGCCGCCAGCCGGGCAGGGTGAGGTTCTCGGTCACGCGGTCAGTCTGCCACTCCCCCAACCGGCGCCGGCGCCCTGCCGGTGCCGATCCCGTGATCCGTCAGTCCGGCAGGGTGCGACGGCGTGACACCCTGCCGGGCTGGCGGATCACCGCGGGGAGTGAAGTGGGGCGGGGAGGAAGTCGGGCGGGCGGTGGCAGTGGGGCGGGCCGGTGGCGGCCGCCGCGAATGGTTGGCGGGACCTGTTGCTCGCGGGCGGCATAATCTGCGGCATGGACCACGGCGCGCAGGCGGAGCTGCTCACCCGCATCTCACGCGCGCTGGCCGAGGCGGTCACCGGCGAGTGGCAGCAGGTGCACCTGCAGTGGTCCCAGGCGAGCACCCAGCACAGCGGCCGGTTGCTGCTGGTCCGCGAGGATGCCGCGACCTGGGAGCAGGTGCCGGACGAGGTCACCCGGATGCTGATCGAGCTGCGGGCCGCGATGGCGGACCCGGGCGCCGGCACCTGGCTACTGATCACGCACACCGTCACCAGCGGCGGCGAGGTGACCACGCACTACAGTTTCGACGAGCGTCCGTACTGGAACTCCCCGGAGCCCTCGATGCTGGTAGCCCCCCACGCACCACCGGTGCCCAGCGACGCCCAGTGGCAGGCCGACCTGCGGCGGTTCCCCCGGGACCGGGAGCACGCTGTGGCGTGGCTGGCACCGGAAGAGTTCGAAGGTGAGGCGGCTGGCCAGCTGCGTGCCGGACTGGACCAGTGGGGACACCCCCGCGGCGGGGTGGTGCTACCCGGGGACCGGCCGGAGGAAGCGTTTGAGGGCACAGTGGAGGTGGTCCGGTACGGGCCGCGGCACTATGGCGTGCAGGTGGCCGACTTCGGCCAGCACGTGCTGCTCGGCGAGTACGAGACCGAGCGCGCCGCCTGCGATATGGCCTGGCAGTACCTGACGGCACCGATGCCGCCGCCGGTGCCGGTGGCGGCTGCAGAACTTCAGGCCCGGCTGACCGCGGCCAGGGACAGCCTGGCCGAGCTGGCCTCCCGGGTGAGCGCCGCGGGACCGGGCGGGATGATCACCAACCTCGCCACCGGGCTGCCGTACGACCGGCTCGGCACAGTGGACGGACTGTACTTCTACGTGTGGAACACCCCGTGGGAGCAGCGTTCCCTTCCGCCGTCGGCATGGGGGCCGGGCGCAGCCCAGGTGACGTTCGTGGCCGCCCAGGCAGTCGAGGTGCAGGCGGAGATCGCGCCCGGCTGGTTCGGGCAGCCCGGCGGCGGGTTGCGATTCCACGTGGAAGAGCCGGCCCGCGGGGTCCGAGAATTGGTGCGTTCCGGAGTGCTGCGGCCCGTTATCGTGACCAGATGACGCTGCGCTGGGAGACGCTCACCCGTCAAGCTGTGCCTGCCTGGGCGGAGCTGGTGAATCTACTCGGCCGGGTGGACGGGACCGAGGAGTTCTACGACGCTGAGGACCTCACCGAGGACCTCACTGCGGAAGGGTTCGACCCGACGCAGGACTCGATCGCGGTCTGGGACGGTGAACGCCTGATCGCCTTCACCCAGGTCCAGGTGGCCAGCGGGCTCACCCACGACGAGGGGCACGTGCGGGCCATGCTGATGGGTGGGGTGCACCCGGACCACCGCGGCCAGGGCATCGCCACTGCGATGTTCGAGCAGATGGAACCTCGGGCGCTCGAGCTGGCAGCAGCCAGGCACCCCGGCGCCCCGATCGACCTGCGGGTGGAGGCGGGGCTGGAGACCGACCCGGTGCGGGCGCTGCTGGCCGATCGCGGCTACCAGGTGGCGCGGTACTTCACCGTGATGCGGCGTGCGCTGCCCGGGCCGCCGCTGGGGCCGGTGGACCCGCGCACGCAGCCGCTCACCGAGGACCTGTTCGAGGCCACGCGGCTGGCGCACAACGATGCCTTCGCCAGCCACTGGGGCAGTGCGCCGATCAGTGCCCAGCGCTGGAAGAGCGTGGTCTCCGGTCATGCCGCACGGCCGGCGTTCGCTCGCGTGGCCCTCGATGCCGGCGGCACGGTGCTGGCCTATTGCACCACTGGCCAGTGGGTGGACAACGAGCTCTACGTCACGTTGGTGGGCACCCGGCAGGCGGCTCGCGGTCAGGGGCTGGCCCGGGCGGTGCTCGGCGCCACGCTGGCCGCCGCCGTGGAGGATGGCAGCTTCGAGACGATCGAGCTGGACGTGGACTCGGAGAATCCGCAGGGCGCCGGCGCGCTGTACACCGCACTCGGGTTCACCCCGGTGCGCACTACCGCCACGTTCATCAAGCCCGTGCCGGCGGCTCCGGTGCGCTGACCGCTGCCTTCATGGGTAGCAGCCGCCAGGCTGGCCATCGCCGCCGGCCGGCACAGCCGTGCCCTACGGGGTGGCCGGAACGCCGACGATGCTGATCGTGGTGGTGGCCTCGCCGGTGTACTGGAACATCACGTGGCGGCCGTGTTCAATGTAGATGTCGCAGTCGTCCAGGGCGGTCCGCGGTGCGCCGAGAGCCGCTGTGACGTCGGCACGGGTGGCGGGAAGTGCCAGCCCGTCCACGAGGGTGCCGAGGCGCGGGTAGGGGCGCCGTCCGTCGTCCGCGACGTGGATGAGCACACCGATGAGGACCTCGTTGCGGTACTGCAGATCGACGCCGGCACTGTCGAAGACCAGGAATGTGCCCCGGCCGTGGTCGTCGGCGGTGTCGTGGGAGTCGAAGGAGCCGAGGGCGTCGACGAGATCGACCATGACCGCGGCCCCGTACGCGCTGCCCACGGCATCGCGGAACAGCGAGATCTCGCCGGTGATCGGGGTACCGGGAGTCTCCTCTTCGACCGGAGCCGCGGAAGTGTCGGGAGCGCTCTCCAGCTCCGCATTGAGGTCCCGGGACTGGACGCTGAAGGAATCCACCTGATCGCCTTCAAGCTGCACGTTCAGGAACTTCTCGCCAACCCCGTAGAGCAGATACTTCCGTTCGTTGTACACCGGTTCGCCCAGCAGCTCGATCACCGCTGCTCGCGACATGCCATGCCGCAGACCGGGAATGAGCGCGTCCGGGTCCCGGTAGGCCGCGCCGCCCGTCGCATCGACGAGCTGGAAGAAGATCGTGTCCACGACGTCGTCGATCACCAGGAATTCCACGCCACCCTTGGTGAACTCGAGGTACTTCTCGTACATACCCAGCGACGTGAACTCCGCGATCGTGAACGTCGTACCGACAAGCTCCATCGCCGTAATCATCGCCTCGGACCCGTCCTCGGTCCCGATCGCGTCGAGATAGGTGGTGATCTCACCGTGCAGGTCGGTCATGGACGTCCTCGGGTCTACGCGCGGTCGATACGCGAGAACCCTACCCTGGTGCCCGGTACCGGTCGCTCAGTCAGTACCAGGTGGGCTCAGCTCGGCGCGGACCACCGCACCGCCCAGCGCCCGCACCCGGGCGCGTGCCTGCTCGGTTCCGGCGGCAACGTGCGGGGACAGGTAAAGGTTCGGGGCGGTGCGTAAAGGGCTGTCAGCAGGCAGCGGCTCGGTGGCGAAGACGTCCAGTGCCGCCGCCTGCAGCCGCCCGTCCGCGAGCGCGGCTGCGAGCGCGCGCTCATCCACCAGTCCACCGCGTGCGGCGTTCACCAGCACACCTCCTGCCGGCATCAGCGCCAACCGGTCGGCATCGAGCAGGTGCCGGGTTCCGGCGGTGAGCGGTGCGTGCAGGGTGACCACGTCGCTGCGGCGGAGCAGCGGGAGCCGGGCCCAGCCGTCGGTGCGCAA
>DXBY01000011.1 GCA_019116305.1 Candidatus Ruania gallistercoris
ATCGGGGTCTTCAGGTCCAGCAGCGGCAGGAAATGCTCGTGCTCCTTGGACACGCCGCCGCCGACCACGAACAGATCCGGGGAGAACAAGAACTCCACATGCGCGAAGTAGCGCTGCAGCCGCTGCGCCCACTCGGCGTAGGAGAGCCCTTCCTCGTCCTTGATCGAGGATGCGGCGCGGGTCTCTGCGTCATGACCGTCCAGCTCCAGGTGCCCGAGCTCGAAGTTCGGGATCAGCACACCGTCGTAGATCATCGCGCTGCCGATCCCGGTGCCGAGAGTCAGGACCAACACGGTGCCCTTCTTTCCCTTGGCGGCGCCGTAGGCGATTTCTGCGTACCCAGCCGCGTCGGCATCGTTGGCCACATAGGCGGTGTGCCCGGTCCAGCGTTGGACCACCTCGACCACATCGGTGTCCACCCAGCGCTTGTCCACATTCGCCGCCGAGTGCGCCACACCGTTCTTCACGATCCCGGGGAAGGTGACCCCGATGTGCGCAATCGCCGGCAGCTCGAAGTGCTCCACCACCTGAGCCAGCACCGCACCCACCGCCTCCGGGCTGGACTCCTCCGGCGTCGGCATGCGGAACCGTTTCGTGAGCAGCTCACCGGTGCCCAGATGGACCGGTGCCCCCTTGATGCCGGAGCCACCGATATCGATGCCGAAGCCGATCTGCTCCGCCTCGACCTCGGCCACCTTCGCGGCGTCCTCGTGCTGGCTCATCGTGGCTCGTCTCCCTCTCGTCAGGCACAGCGGCTACCCACGGCGTCACAGCAGGACTCCGGGCTGGTAGCAGTCTAGAGTTTCCCGCGGGAGGAGAGACCGCCGCCGTCGAACGAGAGGCATGGTGAGACCGTGACCGGTGCACAGGACATGGATCCTACCCAGGCGTACTACTACAATCTGGAGACTGGTAAGGTCGAGCGCGGACTGGTCAGCGACTGGACCGATCGACTCGGTCCGTACCGCACCCACGATGAGGCTGCCAACGCACTGCAGCGTGCCAAGGAGCGCAATGAGGAGTGGGAGGACCAGGACCGCGAGTGGGATGACGACCCTGAGGACTGACCGAGGAGCGGACAGATGAAGCAGCGGATGCATCGGCTGGTCGGCGCCGCGGCGCTCGCTGTGGGCGCATCCCTGGCCCTGGCGCCCGCCGCTGCGGCCGACTCTGTGTATATTCCGTTCCCGGAGGGCAAGGACCCGGGCGTCGGACTCGCTGCCCAGCCGTTGATCGGCGTGCGGGTCGCCGTGGACCCCGGACACAACGGCGGGCGCGACGAGGACCCGGAGGCCGCCAATCGTCCGGTGGCCGACGGGCGTGAGGGCCGGACCGCCTGCAACAGCCCCGGATCGGCGAGTGTGGACGGCTACGCCGAGCACGAGTTCGCCCTCGAGGTCAGCGAGCAGCTCACCGACGAGCTGGAGAACCTCGGCGCGGCGGTCGAGATGACCCGCACCGACGATGACGGGGTCGGCCCGTGCGTGGACCGCCGCGGCACCTTCGCCGAAGACCAGGACGTGGACCTGATGGTCTCCATCCACGCCGCCAGCGCGGAGGACGAGGACGCGCCCGGATTCACCGTGGTGGTGGCCGACCCGCCGCTGTCCAGCTCCCAGCGTGAACCCAGTCGGGAGCTGGCCGAGGAGCTTGCTGCGGCGCTCGCGGACAGTGGCTTCACCCCGCGCTCCGACGACGACGCCGCCGAGGACGAGACCCCCGGGCCGGACGAGGCGATCACCGAGCGCTCCGACGATGCGACGCTGAACTTCGCCCGCCGGCCCGCTGTGCTCCTCGAGCTCGGGGAGCTGCGCAACGCCGAGGATGCCGAGGTGATGCGCAGTGAGGAAGGGCAGCAACGGTACGTCGAGGCGGTCGTGGCCGGCGTCGTGGCCTGGGTGCACGAGTACCGCTGACGGCGTTCGTCACCGCGCGGTGGCCGGTTCAGTTCAGGCTGGGCTGCTCAGGCGCCGGGCACGTTCGGTCGGCTGAGGCTGAGCTGCTCAGGTGCTGTGCGCGCTCGGTCGGGCGCTGAGCGCCCGGTACCCGCTCACTGCTGGTAGGAGTGCTCCTCGGCGGGGTAGCTGCCGGTGCGGACCTCGCCGGCGTAGGACTCGGCCGCACGCCGAAGCTCGGCGCCCACCTGCCCGAACTGCTTCGCGAACCGGGGCGACCAGTCACCCATCCCGGCCATGTCCAGCCAGACGAGGACCTGCCCGTCGCAGTGCGGGCCGGCACCGATGCCGATCGTGGGGACCTGCAGGATCTCGGTGACCCGGGCGGCCACCGGAGCGGGAACCATCTCCAGGACGACGGCGGCGGCACCGGCCTCCTGTAGCGCCACGGCGTCCTCGCAGAGCTGCTCCACGGCGTCCTCACCACGGCCCTGCACCCGTTTGCCGCCGAGGATGTTCTCCGATTGCGGCGTGAACCCCAGATGCCCGACCACCGGGATCCCGGCGCCGGTGATCAGCCGCACCTGCTCGGCCACCCGCGCGCCGCCTTCGAACTTCACCGCGTGCGCGCCGGTCTCTTTCATCACCCGCACGGCCGCGGAGTAGGCCTGCTCCGCACCGGCCTCGTAGCTGCCGAACGGCAGGTCCACCACCACCATGGCGCGCTTGACCGAGCGGGCCACAGCACGGGCCGGGGGAATCAGCTCGTCCACGGTGACCGGCAGCGTGTTCGCATGCCCGAGCATGTTGTCCCCGATCGAGTCCCCGACCAACAGCAGGTCGATCCCGGCCTCGTCGAAGATGCGTGCGGTCGGTGCGTCGTAGGCGGTGAGCATCGTCAACCGCTCGCCCGCCTCCTTGGCTGCCACGAGATGGTGCACACGCACACGCTTGCCGGCACCGACGGCGGGAAGAACTGAGCCAGTGGGAGCATCCGGGGTCTGCTGGGACATGAGATCAGCCTAGTGCGAACCGTGCCGGCGCTATGCCACAGTCGGGCAGCCTCGTGCCGCCGGGAGCGCGCGGGCACTGCTGCGCGTGTGGCGGACCGGGCCGCCCTGACAGACTGGGACCATGAGCACACCGGCAGCCGGTTGGTCCCACGCGTTCACCAGCATCTACAGTCACGACTTCGCTCGGGTGGCGGCCTGCACGCTCCCAGTGGCGCTGGCCGATCCGGCACGCAACGCCCAGCGAATCCTCACCGCCGCCCGCCAGGCCCACGCCGACGGGGTTGCAGTGGCCGTGTTCCCCGAGCTCTCCCTGACCGGGTACAGCATCGAGGACCTGCACCTGCAGGACCCGCTGAGCTCCGCCGTCGAGAACGCCTTGACGCAGCTGGCCGAGCACAGCACGGACCTGCTCCCGGTGCTCGTGGTGGGCGCCCCGCTGCGCTGGCGGCACCGCCTGTACAACTGTGCTGTGGTGATCCACCGCGGCACCATCCTCGGCGTGGTGCCGAAATCGCTGGTGCCCACCTACCGGGAGTTCTACGAGGGCCGCCACTTCGCCTCCGGCGCGCAGCTCACTGGTGAGCAGATCACGGTGGCCGGGCGGAGCGCCCCGTTCGGCACCGATCTGCTGTTCGCGGCTACCGACTACCCGGACCTGGTCCTCGGGGTGGAGATCTGTGAGGACATGTGGGTGCCGGTCCCACCGGGCGCCCGCGCCGCCCTCGCCGGCGCCACCGTCCTGGCCAACCTCTCCGGCTCCCCGGTCACGGTGGGCCGCGCGGAGGAGCGGCACCTGCTCTGCCGGTCCGCGTCGGTGCGCTGCCAGGCCGCCTACCTCTATGCGGCCGCCGGGGCGGGGGAGTCCAGCAACGACCTGTCCTGGGACGGGCAGGCGATGATCTACGAAGCCGGCGACCTGCTCGCCGACACCCCCCGGTTCGCCCCCGAGCAGCAACTGGCCGTGGCCGATGTGCACCTGTCCCGGCTCCAGGCCGAACGCCGGCAGCAGGGCACCTTCGACGACAACGCGGCAGACAACCCGCCCTACCGCACGATCGGATTCCGGCTCGATCCGCCCTCCGGAGACCTCGGACTGCGCCGCACCCTGGACCGGTTCCCCTACGTTCCGAACGAGGAGGACCGGCTCGCCCAGGACTGCTACGAGGCGTTCAACATCCAGGTGGG
>DXBY01000070.1 GCA_019116305.1 Candidatus Ruania gallistercoris
CGGGCACCGGGCTGCACAGCGTGCTCGGACACCTCCAGGGTGGCCGTGCCGTACTCGAGGGAGTAGGCGGCACTGCGCACCGGTGGTGGCAGCTTGCCGGCCTTGCGCACAGCGATCAGCGAACAGCCGAGCACCGCCGCCAAGGGCGCCGCGAACAAGAACCCCCGGGCCTCGATACCGGCCACGGCATCCACCTCACCACCGAAGGTGTCGGCAAGGTTGGAGATCACGGCGGAGAACGCCGTCGCATCGCCGAGCAGCGGAGTGATGTCCCGGAACAGCACACCGGGCTCGGGGAAGTCCGGAACGTCTCGGACCCTGCCGGCGATCAGGTCGTGCAACCGGGTGGAGACAGCGCTCGGTGTCACCGCTTGCGCCTCTTCTGACGCCGTGGCTGCGCCTGCTGCCCGCGGTGCGCACCGGCGCGGAGTCCGGCGGCGCCGACCGCTACCGTCTCCGCCGGTAGTCCCTCGGCCTCCGCGTCGGAGAGCCGCTGTTCCCGCAGCCGCAGCACCTTGGCGGTGTGCTCGGCGATCGTGGCGTTCCGGTTATACAGGGTGACCTGCATCGGTGTGGCGATGAAGATCGAGGAGAACGTCCCCACAATCATGCCGATGAACAGCACCAGGGCGATGTCTCGCAGGGTCCCGGCGCCGAGCAGGAACGCACCGATGAACAAGATCGAACCCACCGGCAGCACAGCCACCACGGAGGTGTTGATCGAGCGCACCAGGGTCTGGTTCACCGCCAGGTTCGCTCCCTCGGCGTAGGTGAACCGGGTCTGTTCGGTGAGTCCGGCGGTGTTCTCCCGGACCTTGTCGAAGACCACCACCGTGTCGTACAGGGAGTAGCCGAGGATGGTGAGGAACCCGATCACCGTGGCGGGGGTGATCTCGAACCCGACGAGTGCGTAGATGCCCACGGTGATCACCAGGTCGTGGAACAGGGCGATCAGAGCACCCGCGGCCATCGTCCACTGCCGGAAGTAGAGGGTCATCACGATGCTGACCAGGACCAGGAAGATCACTAGTCCCTGGATCGCCTTCCCGGTCACATCGGCACCCCAGGTGGGCCCGACGAACGAGGAGGTGACGTCCTCGACGGTGGTGCCGTACGCCTCTGCCAGCAGCTCGGCGAGCTCTGCGGTCTGCGCCTCAGTCAGCTCCTCGGTCTGCACCCGAACCGTGGAACCGCCCACGATGGTCACCTGCGCCACCTGGTCGGTGGTCACCTGGTTCAGCGCGGTCTGGGCGAGCTCTTCCTCCTGGGTCTGCGCGTTCGAGACAGTGAACTCCGAACCGCCACGGAAATCGATGCCCGGGTTCAGCCCGCGGATGCCGAGCAGCAGCCCGGAGAGCACCACGAGCACGATCCCGATGGTGAACCACAGCCGCCGTCGGCCGACGATGTCGTAAGACCGGCGACCCGTGTACAGGTCGTTCCCGAACTTGGCGAAGCTGGCCATCAGCGGTCACCCTTCCGGCTGGTGGAGGAGAGCTCGGTGTCGCTGGTGTCCTCCTTTGGCGAAGGGGCGCTGGCCGCCTCGGCACCCGAGTCGGCGGTCTCCGCCGAGCTCGCCGAGCCGGCCAGCTCGGCCGCGCGGCGCCGTTCGGCGATCGACTCCCCCGACCGCAGCCGACCACGGCCCCGGTAGATCGGCACAGTGGCTCCGAGGTGCTTCGGATCGAGTCCGGAGAGGCGGTGCCCGCCACCGAAGAACTTCGTGCGCACCAGTGCTTGCACCATCGGGTGGGTGAACAGCATCACCACGATCACGTCGATGATGGTGGTCAGGCCGAGGGTGAACGCGAACCCTCGCACGCCGCCCACTGCCAGGGTGTACAGCACGATCGCGGCCAGCAGGTTCACCGCGTCCGAGGCGAGGATGGTGCGTCGGGCCCGTTTCCAGCCGAGCTCGACGGCATCCTCCAAGCGTCTGCCCTCACGCACCTCATCACGTATTCGCTCGAAGTAGACGATGAAGGAGTCAGCGGTGATACCGATCGCGATGATCAGACCCGCGACCCCGGCCAGCGAGAGCCGGTAGCCGATGAGCTCCGACAGGCCGGTGATCGCGCCGTAGGTGAGGGCGGCGGCCGCGGTGAGGCTGAGCAGGGTGACGATCGCCAGCCCGCGGTATTGCACGATCGAGTAGACCACCACCAGCGCGAGTCCGATCAGACCGGCGAGCATCCCGCGTTCGAGCTGCTCGGACCCGAGGGTGGCGGAGATCTCCTCCTGGCTGCGCAGCTCGAAGGTGATCGGCAGGGAACCGTAGTTCAGCTGGTTCGCCAGGCTGATGGTCTGGTCCTGGGTGAACGGGTTCTGCGGGTTGCCGGTGATCGACGCCTGCCCGCCGGGGATCACCTCGGTCACCGACGGTGAGGAGATCACCAGCCGGTCCAGCACGATCGCGAACCGGTTCTGCCCGGTGCCGGTCATCGACGCGAGCCGCTGGGTCACCTCCTCGAACTTCTGCCCGCCCTCGGAGGTGAAGTTCAGCTGCACCATGTAGTTGTTGGTGACCGCACCCTGCTCCGTGGTCTCCAGCGCGGAGTTCGCGGAGCTGACGTCGGTGCCCTCGAGCTCGGCCGGACCGAGGATGTACTTGGCCTGACCGTCGGTGCCGCAGGCCACCAGCGGCTGGTCCAGGGCGTCCCCGCCACCACCGGCCAGGTTCGCCGGGTCGGTGCAGTCCAGCATGTAGAAGTCGTACATCACCTGCTCGGTGATCCAGGCCGTGTCCGAGGCGCTGGTGGGTTCGGTGGCCGGCTCGTCGGAGAGCTCACCGTCGCCGTCGCTGTCCGCGGCCTGCATCGCTGCGGCCTCGATCTCCTCCTGGCTGAAGTCCTGCGGCTGCTCGGTCGGAGTCTCGCTGGGCTGATCGGTCGGCTCGTCCGTAGGCTCCTCGCTTGCCGGGTCGGAGGGTTCGTCAGTGCCCTCGTCCGGAGCATCCTCAGGAGCACGCGCCTGCGCACCGGCGACAGTGCCACCGGCCCCCTCGCCCTGGCCGGCCTGATCCTGCTGGCCTGCCTGTTCCTGCTGCTGGGCTTGTTCGGCTGCAGCGGCCGGGTCGATCTGACCGGGGCCGGCCTCGGTGAGCAGCACCCGGAACCGCAGCTGGGCACTGGACTGCACCAGGTCGATCGTCTCCTGGTCCGGGTTACCGGGCAGCTGCACCACGATGTTGCTGCCGCCCTGGCTGGAGATCTCCGCCTCGGACACCCCGGAGGCGTCCACCCGCTGGCGCATGATCCGGATGGCCTCGGAAATCTGCTCGTCACTGACCTCGGCGCCCTCTGCGCTCGGGGTGAGGACCAGCTGGGTTCCGCCCTCCAGGTCCAGCGCCAGTCCCGGAGCCATCGATCCTTTGCCCCACAAGCTGTTCGCGGCGAGCCCGCCATAGACAAGGGCGATGAGGAACAGCAGGAAGGTCAGAGTGCGCAGCGGGCGCACTCGTCGCGTTCGAGATGCCAACGGGGTCTTCTTCCGTGTGCTGCCGGCCGGGAGCCGGACGGTCAGTTCTGGTTGCTACGCGGGTTCTCGTCCTCGCCGGCGTCCGGGGAGGTGGTGGCGCTGAGCTCCTCGTCCGGGACCTCCGGGCTGTCCACGGTCTCCCCCGCCTCGACCTGCTCCGCGTCTGCGTCGTCGGCCTCCGGCTCGGTCTCGTCCAAGGGCTCCTCGACCGGCGGGTCGATCAGCTTGGCCAGCGCCATCTTCACGAACACCACCTCGGTGCCCGGTGCGGTCTCCAGCGTCACCCGGTCGTCCTCGACCGCGGTGATCGTCCCGATCAGACCGCCGATCGTCTGCACCTCCTGGCCGATCTCCAGCCGGTCCCGGAACGAGAGCTGCTCCTGCTGCTTCTTCCTGGTACGCCAGTTCATGAACAGCAGGGCACCCAGTCCGACGACCAGGATGATGATGAACGACGGGTCCATGAGAGGGCACGCTCCAGTGCTTTGAATTCAGGTTCCGCACGATTCTAGGCGAGATCGAACCCGCGCCGAACCATCCGCGCCGGATCGGGTCCGATCCCGGGGCGGCGGGTCAGTCCCAGAGCGTACCCGGAGCGCTGGGTAATGGCAGGTCCAGATGGGCGAACGCCGCCGCTGTCGCCACCCGTCCGCGCGGGGTCCGGGTGATGAACCCTTCGCGGACCAGGAAGGACTCGGCGACGGTCTCCACGGTCTCCGGCTCCTCCCCGATCGCCACGGCCAGTGTGGTCAGCCCGGTCGGCCCGCCACCGAAGCGCCGGCAGAGCGCGTCCAGCACAGCTCGGTCGAGACGGTCCAGCCCCCGCGGGTCCACCTCGAACACCTCCAGTGCCGCCATCGCTGCGTCCAGGTCGAGCACACCGGTCCCGCGCACCTGTGCCCAGTCCTGCACCCGGCGCAACAGTCGGTTCGCGATCCGTGGCGTGCCTCGCGAGCGGGCGGCGATCTGGGCGCCGGCGTCGGTGTGCAGATCGGCGCCGAGCAGGCGTGCGGACCTGGTGAGCACCTGCTCGAGCTCGTCGGTGGAGTAGAAGTCCATGTGCGCGGTGAAGCCGAACCGGTCCCGCAGCGGTGCCGGCAGCAGCCCGGACCGGGTGGTAGCACCCACCACAGTGAACGGCGGTAAGGACAGCGGGATGGCGGTGGCGCCCGGACCCTTGCCGACCACCACATCCACCCGGAAGTCCTCCATGGCCAGGTAGAGCATCTCCTCGGCCGGTCGCGCGAGCCGGTGGATCTCGTCGATGAACAGCACGTCGTGCTCCTGCACCGAGGACAAGATCGCCGCCAGGTCGCCGGCGTGCTGAATGGCCGGTCCGGACGTGATCCGCAACGCACCGTTGACCTCGGCGGCCACGATCATCGCCAGTGTGGTCTTGCCCAACCCGGGCGGACCGGCGAGCAGGACATGGTCCGGCGCCCGAGACCGGGCCACGGCAGCGTCCAGCACCAGGGAGAGCTGGTCGCGCACCACCGGCTGGCCGATGAACTCATCGAGCCGGCGCGGGCGCAGCGCGGCTTCGGCAGCACGTTCGAGCTCATCGGCCTCGGCGGCCAGCATCCCTTCCTCCTCAACCATGCCGGTTGCCTCCCAGCTGCTGCAGCGCGGCACGGAGCACGGCGGCGGTGTCCGCACCTGCCGCGGCGTCGTCGGCAGCGAGCACGGCGTCCACTGCAGATTCGGCGGCCTTGGCCGGCCAGCCCAGGCCGGTCAGTGCGGTGACCACATCGGTGCGGGCGCCGCCGACCGGTGTGGCGGCCGAGACGGGGGTATCCCCGGCGGGGCCGAGCCGGTCACCCAGCTCCAGGATGATCCGGCGGGCACCCTTCTGCCCGATCCCGGGGACCATGGTCATCGCCTTGACGTCCTCGGCGGCCACCGCCCGGCGCAGGTCGTCCGGAGTGTGCACGGCGAGCATCGCCAGCGCCAACCGGGGCCCCACCCCGCTGACCGTCTGCAGCAGCTCGAACACGTCCCGCTCTTCGGCCTGAGCGAAGCCGAACAGTGTCATCGAGTCCTCGCGCACCACCAGGCTCGTGGCCAGGGTGGTCTCGGCCCCGGTGCGCACTGTGGCCAGGGTCGCCGGGGTGGTGTGCACCCGGTACCCGAGTCCGGCGGCCACCACCACGCAGGCGTCCAGTCCTACGTGCTCCACCCGACCTGTGACCGAAGCGATCATCTCGCCGACCTCTCCCGCGCGAACATCTGTACTACAGACACTACCTGGCTGGTGCGCTAGGTGTGGGCCGACGCGCCGCGCGTGCCCGGGTCTCGGCCTGGGCCCAGGCTCGTTGCGCTGCGGTCTGCCGGGCGGCCGGTGTGCGGTGGGAGGTGCCGACGGCGTGTGCTCGCCACGCGTGCGTGATCGCCAGGGCCAGCGCGTCGGCGGCATCGGCCGGTGTGGGTGCCGCGTCCAGACCGAGCAGTCGGCGGACCATCTCTTGCACCTGTGCCTTCTCCGCCCGCCCGTGCCCGGTGACCGCGGCCTTCACCTCGCTCGGGGTGTGCAGGGCGAGCGGCAGTCCGGCGCGTGCCGCCGCCACCATCGCCAGACCGGCCACCTGTGCAGTACCGGTCACCGTGCGCACGTTGTGCTGGGCAAACACCTGCTCCACTGCCACCGCATCCGGCTCTAGCCGGCGGATCCAGGACTCGATCTCGTCCGCGATCCGCAGCAGCCGCTGCGCCGGGTCCTCCCCGGCCGAGGTGCGGGCGACCGCCACGTCCACCAGGCGGAGCGATCGGCCGCGACCGGCCTCGACCAGGCCGAGTCCGCACCGGGTCAGGCCAGGGTCGACGCCGAGGATCCGAAAGCTCACCCGTCCAGGTTCTCAGGTGCGCCGGCGCCGGGCCCGGACCGACACCCACCGTCGTCCAGGCACCGCCGCGCCGGCGCTGGATCAGTCGTCCTGCTCGAGCTCGGCGAGCACCTCGTCGGAGGCGTCGAAGTTGGCGAACACGTTCTGCACGTCATCACTGTCCTCGAGGGCGTCGATCAGCCGGAGCACCTTGCGCGCCCCGTCCGCATCCACGTCGATCTGGGTGGCTGGGACGAACTGCGCTTCGGCGGAGTCATAGTCCAGCCCCGCAGCCTGCAACGCGGTGCGCACCTCGACCAGGTCGGTCGCCTCACTGACCACCTCGAACATCTCGCCGTGGTCGTTGACCTCCTCGGCGCCGGCCTCCAGCACGGCGGCGAGCACGTCGTCCTCCTCCACCCCGTCAGCCTTCGGCACCAGGATCACGCCCTTGCGGGAGAACAGGTAGGAGACGCTCCCCGGATCGGCCAGCGAACCGCCGTTACGGGTAAACGCCACGCGTACGTCGGAGGCGGCCCGGTTGCGATTGTCGGTCAGGCACTCCACGAGCACTGCCACGCCACCGGGGGCGTAGCCCTCGTACATCACGGTCTGGTAGTCGGCGCCGCCGCCTTCCAGTCCGGAGCCGCGCTTGACCGCACGGTCGATGTTGTCCCCGGGCACCGAGGACTTCTTCGCCTTCTGGATGGCGTCGTACAGGGTCGGGTTACCGGCCGGGTCGCCACCGCCGGTCCGGGCGGCCACCTCGATGTTCTTGATCAGCCTGGCGAACAGCTTGCCGCGCTTGGCGTCGATCGCCGCCTTCTTGTGCTTGGTCGTCGCCCACTTGGAGTGCCCCGACATGGTGGTTACCTCTCGTTCGTTGCTTCTGCGCCCGCTACCGCTGCCCGACCAGCTCGAGAAAGGCTCGATGGATCCTCAGGTCCCCGCTGATCTCCGGGTGGAAAGCCGTCGCCATCAGAGCGCCCTGGCGCACCGCGACGATCTTACCCGCAGCCGGTCCGGTGCTGACCGTGGCGAGCACCTCGACCTCAGGGCCGTGCTGCTCCACCCAGGGTGCCCGGATGAACACCGCCCGCATCGCCGGGTCCTCGGCGCCCGCCTGCAGCTGCGGGGCGTGCAGCCTCTCCTCGAACGAGTCCACCTGCCGGCCGAAGGCGTTCCGCCGTACCGTCACGTCCAGCCCACCGATGGTCTGCTGCCCCTCGATGCCGTCCACGATCCGGTCCGCGAGCAGGATCATCCCGGCGCAGGAGCCGTACACCGGCATCCCGGCGCGGATACGCTCGCGCACCGGCTCCATCAGCTCGAACCGGCGCAGCAGCTTGTCGATCGTGGTGGACTCCCCGCCGGGCAGCACAAGAGCGTCCACCCGCCGGAGCTCGGCGGCGCTGCGCACGGTGACCGCCCGGGCACCGCAGGAGGTCAGGGCACGGTGATGCTCGGCCACGTCCCCCTGCAGGGCGAGCACCCCCACCGTAGGGGCGGTCACCGACCATCCCCGGCCGCGCCGTCGTCCTCGCGCAGTGCTGTGCCCTCCTGCTGCAGCCCCAGGTGCAGCACCTGCCCGTCCCAGCCGCGGCGCCAACGGGCCACCAGCTCGGGCAGCTGCGCCGGAAAGACCTCCACCGGGACCTCGGCGAGATCCTCGGCGTGCCACCAGTCCAGCTCGTCCATGAAACCGCGCTCGACGGCGGTCCACCCCTCGGTCGTCAACGTCGCGTCGGCGGCCACGCGAGCGAGGAAGAACACCTCGTCCTGGCGGACGGTCTCGGCGAAGAAGTCGAATTCGGCCTCCCGGGTCAGTACCGGCCCGACGAGGTCCGCTTCGGGCACGTGCACCCCGGTCTCCTCCACGAGCTCCCGCACCGCGGCCTCCCGGGGGCTCTCCCCCGGTTCGATCCCGCCGCCGATTGTGAACCACCAGGTGCGGTCGGTCTGGTCGGCATCATGGCCTCGGGCGAGCAGCACCCGGCCGGCATCATCGAGGGCCACCACCCGGGCAGCGGTGCGGAATGCGGTGCCGTCGGGCAACCGCTGCCAGTCCGGGCCGAGATTGCTCACCTGGGCCGGTTCACCAACCGCGTTCGGCGAGCCGGTGCGGGACCGGGACGTCGTCCACGTTGATCCCCACCATCGCCTCACCGAGACCGCGGGAGGCGTTGGCGATCTGGTCCGGGTCGTCGAAGAACGTGGTGGCCTTGACGATCGCTGCCGCCCGCTCCGCCGGGTTTCCAGCCTTGAAGATGCCGGAGCCGACGAACACTCCCTCGGCACCGAGCTGCATCATCATCGCGGCATCGGCCGGGGTGGCGATCCCGCCGGCGGTGAACAGCACCACCGGCAGCCGGCCGGCCTCGGCCACCTCGGCCACCAGCGGGTACGGAGCCTGCAGCTCCTTGGCCGCCACGAACAGCTCGTCCTTGGGCAGCCCGGCGAGCCGGGCGATCTCCGCTCGGATGGAGCGCATGTGTGTGGTGGCGTTGGAGACGTCCCCGGTGCCGGCCTCACCCTTGGACCGGATCATCGCCGCACCCTCAGTGATCCGGCGCAGCGCCTCGCCCAGGTTCGTGGCACCGCACACGAACGGCACGGTGAAGGCCCACTTGTCGATGTGGTGGGTGTAGTCCGCCGGCGTGAGCACCTCGGACTCGTCGATGTAGTCCACGCCGAGGGACTGCAGCACCTGAGCCTCGACGAAATGGCCGATCCTGGCCTTGGCCATCACCGGGATGGAGACGGCCTCGACGATGCCGGTGATCATGTCCGGGTCGCTCATCCGGGCGACCCCGCCCTGCGCGCGGATGTCGGCAGGTACGCGTTCCAGTGCCATCACGGCCACGGCACCGGCGTCCTCGGCGATCTTCGCCTGCTCCGGTGTGACCACGTCCATGATCACCCCGCCCTTGAGCATGTCTGCCATCCCTCGTTTCACGCGGGTCGTGCCCCGGTCGGGGCTGGAGGGGGCGGGGGAAGCGCTGACGTGCTCGGACACAGTGACCTCGGGTTCTCGACGGCGGGACGCTGTCTTCGAGTTTACCGCTGCGGCGGGGTGTGCCGGGCCGGGCCGAGGTGCGCGGCGGCGCGGGCCGACGGACCGGCTACCGGCCGAGCGCCGCCTGGGCGAAGGCGTGCCGGTCGCGCTGCACCGAGTTCAGCAGCTCGTGCTCACTGGTGTTCTCCCGAAGCCGGTGACTGAGCACCTGCTGGCGGCGGAACGCCAGCACGGTGGCATTGCGCTGGAAGGAGGCCATCGCAGCCTTCCCCCGTTCGCCGTACCCGGTGGCCCACATCTTCGCCTGGCTGCGCAGCCGCAGCGAGGCGAGCATGTCCACCTCGTGGGGTGCGAACCACCCGGCCTGGGAGTACTCCGAGAGCCGGGACCGGATCACGTTGGACTCCTGCCGGCGGAGCCAGATCAACAGGGCCAGCATGGCCAGGAACAACGGCACCTGAATCACCGCGTAGATGAACAGGAAGTTGTTCCCGATCAGCGCAGAGCCGTTCCACAGCGCGTGCAGCCCCATCGCGCCGACCAGACCCACCGGGAAGGCCAGCACGATCACCGAGGCCCGGGAGGACCGGGCCGCCAGACCGACGGCGATCCCGATGCAGGAGGTGAACAGCGCATGCGCGAACGGGGAGAATATTCCCCGCATCACGAACACCTCACCGACGAAGTCCACGTACTGGGAGAAGTACAGGATGTTCTCTGTGAAGGCGAATCCGGCGGCCACGGTGGCCGCGTAGACGACCCCGTCCACCGGGCCGTCGAAGTGCTGGCGCCGGAACAGGTAGATCATCAGCACGCCGAGGCCCTTGACGATCTCCTCGACGATCGGTGCGACCACCACGGCCGTGGTGGTGCTGGTGCCCTGAGCGTCGCCGGTGCTGGTGTAGATCCACTGCTGGATCGCAGTGTTCAGCACCAGGGCGCTGAGCACCGCCACCCCGGCGCCCCAGAGCAGGGCCACGAGCAGCATGGTCTTCGGTTCCGGCTCCCAGCGGTCCAGCCAGCGCACACCGAGGAGCACGATCGTCAGCGGCACCAACGCGAGGACGAACGCCACCGAGGTGCTGGACAGGCCCGTGGCCAGGGCGATGTACCCGAGCGCGACCAGGAGGGCGATACCGCCGACGACGTAGACCACCACGTTGAACACCAGCCGGTTGCTGGTGCGCTGCCCGGGTGACCAGACCTGCTCGATCGGTCCGGTGGTGTTCGGTGGGGGTGCGTAGCCGGCGTTCAGAGTGCCTCGGAGGGCAGGTTCGGGTGCGAAGGACTGTGGCCGGTACGCCGGTGGGTACCCGGACCCGGGGTACGGCCCGCTGCCGGGACCGGGGTGCGGTGGGCCGGCACCGGTCGAGGTTCCGGAGGCGGGCCGCACCGCTTGGGGGTACTCCCGGCGCGTGGGATCCGGCGAAGGTGGCACGGGCATGCGGTCAGCGTAGTTCAGGTGGCGGGCGGTGATCGGGCGCTGCCGGTGATGAAGACGCCGGGACCGGCAGCTCGTCGTCCATCTCGAAAGTCTGCGGCAACGGTGCCCGGCCGGCGAGGTGGAAGATCCGCACCAGCGGCGAGCGTCGGATCCGGCGGATCTGCACCACGGCATCGTTGTGGAACCGGCGCGCCAGCTGGGCGCGGTAGCCCGCAGTGCCCAGCCGGTCCAGCAACGCTGCGCTCTCCTCCTCCTCGGCCCACAACCGCTGGTCCTGGTCGTCGCCGAGGGCGGCACGCAACACGCGGGTCAGCTCGCTCTCCGCCAGCCCCCGCTCCTCGGCGGCGCGGGGACCTTCCTCCCCGGCCAGTCGGGGTGCTGTGGCCACCGCCCGCCAGGCGGCGTCGGCCACGATCAGCCGGGCCGCCGGGTCGAGCAGATCGCACTCCGTCAGGGCCATGGCGGCTTCGGCGCGGTGGGTCAGCTGGGCATCCAAGGTGGCGCGGGAGGCCCTTTCCCGGCGGTGCAACCGGTCCAGTCGCCGGGCCACGCTGGTCAGCGCCACCAGGATCACCGCGATCACCGCGATCACGATCAGCGCGATCTCGGCGCCGTTCATCGCGTGCCCCGGGATCCGAACAGCCGGCCGAGCAGCCCTGGCGCGGGCTCGGACCCGTGCTCGGAGACCATGGCGTAGACATCAAGGATGCGCGCAGCAACCTCGTCCCAGTCGAACCGGCGCACCGCCCGAGCCGCGTACTCCCGGCGGCGGGTTCTCTCGGCCGGGTCGCTCAGGGCGCGGATCACTGTCTCCGCGAGCGAGGCCGGATCACCGGTGGTGAACAGGAACCCGGATCCGCCGTCGTCCAGCACCCGGCGGAACGCGTTCAGGTCGCTCGCGACCACCGATGTCCCCGCGCTCATTGCCTCAACCAGCACGATCCCGAAGCTCTCTCCGCCGGTCTGGGGGGCGATGTAGGCGTCCACGGAGGAGAACAGCGCGGCCTTCTCGGCGTCGCTGATGCCGCCGAGCTGCTCGACGGCGCCGGCATGGGCACCCAGGCCTGCGGTGGCGGCGTCCAGGTCGCCCCGGCCGGCCACCAGCACCCGGAGCCCGGGGAACCGGGCACGGATCGCCGGCACGGCAGCCAGCAGCACCTGCAAACCCTTGCGGGGCTCGTCCAACCGGCCGAGGAACGCGAGCGTGGGACGCTCCGGGGTGCCCTGCCAGGCAGGTTCCGGTGCGGCGGCGGCGAAGACCTTCGTGTTCACTCCGTTCGGGATCACCACAGCATCTCCGCCAAGGTGCTCCACCACGGTGCGCCGGGCATCTTCGGAGACGGCGATCCGGGCGCTGATCTGTTCCAGGCCGGGGCGGATCAGCGGGTAGGCGACCTGCATCATCCGGGATCGTTCCTGGGCCGAGTGGAACGTGGCCACCACCGGCGCTTCGGACCGGGCCAGGGTGATCATCCCCAGCGAGGGCGCGAACGGTTCGTGCACGTGCACCACATCGAACTCGCCGGTGGTCAACCAGCGAGCGGTGCGGCTTGCGACCCCCGGTCCGAAGCTCAGCCGTGCCACCGAGCCGTTGTAGCGCACCGGTACCGCACCCCCCACCGAGGTGAGGTACTCCGGGACCTCGGTGCCGTCGTCGGCAGGGGCCAGCACCGAGACGTGGTGACCGAGCCCGATCAGGTGCTCGGCGAAGTCCCGGATGTGGAACTGCACCCCACCCGGAGCGTCGAAGGAGTAGGGGCAGACCAGGCCGACCCTCATGGCTCCTCCGCCTGTGCGCGGGCGCGGGCCAACCGGTCCGGGTCGAGGTCGGCGGTGTACACCTTCTGCAACATGTGCCAGTCCTGGGGGTACTGCGCCAGCACCCGGGCGTAGGCAGTGAACCAGTCCCGGGTCATCTGCGCCACCCGCTCGGTGCTGGTGGTCCCCGCGTCGCCGGCGGGGACCGGCACCTCGGGCAGGAAATGGATGTGGATCCCCCAGGGGCTGCGCGCGGCGCGCCGCCGGGCACCGGTGAGGCGTTCGTAGTGGATCACCACCGGCATCACCGGGATCCCGCGAGCCAGGGCCAGGGCCGCCGGCCCAGGCGCCACCCGTACCTCGTGGTCGCCGATCTGCACGTCCACACCGGTGCTGGACAGATCCCGGTCGGCGAGCAGGGGCACGATCCCGGGACGCCGGCTCTGCCGGAGCAGCTGGCGGAACGTGCTGCCACCCTTGTCCAGCGGCACGATCACCATGCCGAGCGCTTCCCGGAAGCCGACGAACGCCTCGAACAGCTCCGGCGGCTCCAGCCGCTCGGCCACGGTGATCACCGTGCCGATGTGTCGGTTCGCCCAGGCACCGGCCAGGTCCCAGTTGCCGGAGTGCCCCAGCGCCAGCACCGCTGTGCCGCCATCGGCCACTCGTTCGGTGTACTGCTCGTAGCCGGTGGACCGGACGCGGGCATCCACCTCTGCCTCGCTCATCCCGGGTAGCTGGAACGCTTCGCAGTAGTAGCGCATGTAGGACCGCATCCCCGCCCGGGACAGTCGTCTCAGCTCAGGAACAGCGGTGGTATCGGTGAGTCTGGCGAGATTGCGCTCCAGCTGGCGCACCCCGCTGATCCGCAGCGCGTGCGCCACCACGGCGATCACATCGAAGATGCCCCGTACCAGCCCGCGCGGCAGCCGTGGCACTATCCGCCAGGCCACCAGCATCAGTCTCGCCGGATCGAGTGCGCTCATGCCGCCTCCCTCCGGGCCGAGGCCCGGTAGACCACCACGCTGCGTTGGATGACGGTGATGATGTTCGCCAGCACCAGCAGAGCGAGTGCCACCACCAGCACCACTGGCGGGGCACCCAGTCCGACCGCGAGGGCCGCGATGCCGGCGAACACCAGCCGGTCGGTGCGCTCGGCGATCCCTGCCTTGGCGCTGATGCCCAGACCCTCAGCGCGGGCGCGGGCGTAGGAGACCAGCATCCCGAGCATCATGCAGGCCATCCCGAGGGCGAAACCGATGCCCTGCCACGCCTGGTCCTCCTGCCAGAGCAGGTACAGCCCCAACGCGGTGAAGATCGCCGCATCACTGACCCGGTCCATCGTGGAGTCCAGGTAGGCCCCGAAGGCGCTCTCGGTGCCCAGCTCCCGGGCCATCAGGCCGTCAACAGAGTCGGCGAAGGCGAGCACCACCACCACCAGCACCCCGACCACCAGGTGCCCGGCCGGCAGCAGCGCCAGTGCGGCGGTGCTGGTGGCCACCGTGCCGATCACGGTGACCACGTTCGGACTCACCCCGGCCCGGACCAGCACCCGAGCGAGCGGACCGAACAGGGTGTTGGTCACCGACCGGCCGCGGTTACCGAGGACCATCGCGCCACCCGGTGGCCAGCTCTGCCCGGGTGTCGCCGAGCAGCTCCGGCAGCGCCTTGGTCCGGCCGACGATCGGCAGGAAGTTCGCGTCGCCGGCCCACCGCGGCACCACGTGCTGGTGCACATGCGCCGCGACGCCCGCGCCCGCCACCGGACCGGCGTTCATGCCCAGGTTGAACCCGTCACAGTCCTTGACCCGGCGCAGGGTCGTCATCGCCGCGGCGGTCAGCTCGGTCATCTCGGCGCGTTCGACGGCGGTCATCGTGGTCAGGTCCGGAACGTGCCGGTAGGGGCAGATCAACAGGTGGCCCGGGTTGTACGGGTACAGGTTCAGCACCACGTAGCAGGTCTCGTCCCGGTGCACGATGAGCGCGTGCTCGTCCGGCTCCCCCGGTGCCCGGCAGAACGGGCACCCCGGCCCAGCGCCGTCGTCGGCCGGCTTGTTCTCGCCGTCGATGTAGGCCATCCGGTGCGGAGTCCAGAGCCGGTCGTACCCGTCCGGGACCCGCGGGTGCTGCTCCGGGCCGGTCACAGTCAGACCTGCACCCGGGAGGAGATCGCCTCGGTGATGATCCCGATCGCCTCCTGGATGGGTACAGCGTTGCGTTGGCTGCCGTCACGGTAGCGGAACGAGACCGCGCCGGCCTCAGCGTCCTCACCCCCGGCGATCAGGACGAACGGCACCTTCTGCTTCGTGGCGGTGCGGATCTTCTTGTTGAACCGGTCGTCGGAGTTGTCCAGCTCGGCGCGGACGCCCGCGGCCTGCAGCCGTTGCACTACCTCGCCCAGGTA
>DXBY01000071.1 GCA_019116305.1 Candidatus Ruania gallistercoris
CGGGGCGCGCTGGACATCGAGGCGCTCGGGGAGGTGACCGCAGCGGCGCTGACCCAACCGCAGACTCCAACGACGCCACCGCTGGTCACCGAGGCCGGACTGTTCGACCTGACCATCGACGAACTGGTCCCGATCGCCGTGGTGGTCCGCGACGCCGAGACCGGCGAACCGAAGGTGGACGAGGCGACCGGTGAGGTGACCGTGCGTCGGCCGTTCCAGAAGACGCGCCTGGACTACCCACCGGAGGCTGAGGGGCTGGATCCCGCCGAGCGGCGGAAGGCCGGTTACCGGAAGGACTACACCGTAGTGGAGCCGTCCGCGCAGGCGCTGACCCTGATCAGTGAGCTGGAGGCGGCCAAGACCAAGGACTTCTGGCGCCAGCTGGTGGCGCTGAACATCCGGCACGTCGGCCCGGTCGCCGCCCGCGCGCTCGCGAGCTGGTTCGGGTCACTCACCGCGATCGAGGAGGCCTCCGAGGAGGAGCTCGCCCAGGTGGACGGGGTGGGACCGACGATCGCCGGCGCCCTGGTGGAGTGGCTCGGCAGCCCGGATGACCCGGAGAACTGGCACGCCGAGATCCTGCAACGCTGGCGCGCCGCCGGGGTGCAGTTCGCCATCCCCGACCACCCCGGCCCCGGGGCAGCGAGCGAGGGTGGAACCCTGACCGGCCTGAGCATCGTGGTGACCGGTTCGATGGAGAACTTCACTCGGGACGGCGCGAAGGAGGCGATCCTCTCCCGCGGCGGCAAGGCGGCCGGGTCGGTGTCGAAGAAGACCGACTTCGTGGTGGTCGGCCCCGGTGCTGGCTCCAAGGAGACCAAGGCCCGCGATCTCGGTCGCCCGATACTGGACGAGGCAGGTTTCCAACTGCTGCTCGATGGCGGCCCGGAGGCGGTGGCGCACCTGGTGGGTGGTGCCGCCGCCGGAGCGGAGAACGCCGGTGACGCCTAGGGTAGAGAGATGATCAGCGACGCCCTGGCCCACGAATTGCGGAACGCCGGAGTGCGCTGGGACCCCGCGCCCGGCGACCGGTTCCGGATCCAGGCTGAAGCACTCGGCGAGGACGTTTTCATCCTGTCCCACATGGTGATCGAGCCGCGCACCTACCCGACCGGCACGGTGCTGCACTTCAACGGCACCACCGAGTGGGCGTTGGACAGCGTGGCCAAGGAGGATGCGCTCTGGCTGCCGCGGGAGGACCAGCTCCGCGAGCTGCTCGGCGGTACGTTCGTGCGAATGGAGCGAGCCAGCGAGGAGTTCTCCGTGCAGACCGCCGCCACCGAGGGGGAGGTCCAGTCGTTCACTGCCCCGGACGTGGAGGATGCCTACGCCCACGCGCTGCTGGAGCTGGTGCACCGCGCCGTGGTGTGAGGCACCGCGCGCTCAACCTCCCGGCGCTGCCTGGCCGCAACCAAGGTGCGTCCGGAGGCCGGTGCACGCAGACTCGACGCATGCATATCGACCTGGCGCGGGAACGGAAGGCGCACTGGCTCACGTTCGCCCGAGACACGCTCCCGGTTCCGGAAACCGCCGCCGCCCCGGTCTCGGTGGCTTTCGGGCTGGCAGTGCGCGATCGCGGAGAGTACGCCCTTGCCGTGCGCTACCGGGATGAAGCAGAGTGCTCGGAGCTGTTGGGCCAGATCGCCGAGGCGGACTCCGATGCCGATATCCGCCACGTCGGGCAGATCTTCGCTCAGTCACCACCGCCCGCTGACGAGGTCAACCAGCTGCGCGGGCGGGTGCGCCCGCTGCGCCCGGGCCTCTCGATCGCGCACACCAGCGTCACTGCCGGCACCCTCGGCGCTTTCGTCACCGACACGGACGGGACCCGGTACGTACTCTCCAACTGGCACGTGCTCGCCGGCTCTCCGAGTACCGCGGCCGGTGATCCGATCGTTCAGCCTGGACCGGCCGACGGCGGCACGTCCGCTGATCAGATCGGCACCCTGGATCGGATGGTCCCGCTGGACCCGAGCGGGCCGAACACTGTGGACGCAGCCCTGGCCCTCCTGACCGAGCAGCAGGTGGACGCCGGCTACTCGGTCGGAGCGGTGACCACCACGGCGCCTGCCGACGGCGGCGAACAGGTCGGCAAGATCGGCCGCACCACCGGGCTCACCGCCGGCCAGGTCACCGCGGTGGAGATCGACGGAATGCAGGTGAACTACGGCGAGGAACTCGGTGACCTGACGTTCGAGAACCAGATCGAGGTGACGGGGGACGTGGGGGCGTTCTCCGCCGGTGGTGACTCCGGTTCGCTGGTCTACCGCGAGGACGGCGTCGCTGTCGGGTTGCTGTTCGCCGGCTCGGAGACCGGTGGGCCGACCGGCACCGGGCTGACCTTCGTGAATCCGATCGACGATGTGCTCCGCGGCCTCGAGGTCGGCCTGCTGCAGCCATGACGTCCGGATCCCAGCACGCTTCCAGGGAGGAGGCTCGCGCCGCCAAGGTGCAGGTCGGCGAGCACCTCGCCGCACTGCCCGGGGTGGTGGGGCTCGGGTTGGCGAAACAGCCCGACGGCGGATGGGGCGTGCGGGTGAACGTCACTACCGAGGAGGTCGCCCAGGCAGTGCGAGAGCGGCTGTCCACCCGGCCCCGCGCAGCGCCGGTGCACGTGCGTGTCACCGGAGCCATCCGGGCCTCCGCCGAGCGGCCGGAGGCCTGACCGATCGCTGCCGGAGGATCGATCGGCCGGCTCTCGCGGCCACCAGGATCAGCGGGCGATACCGGCTTAACCGGCGAGTAGATCGAGCGTGTCCACGACCCGCTGAGAAAAGCCCCA
>DXBY01000072.1 GCA_019116305.1 Candidatus Ruania gallistercoris
GGGTCGCGGCCGGTGCCGGTGCTCATCGAGGTCGCACAGCCAGGGCTGGTGGGTCGGCTGCACGAGGTCTGCTCACCCACGCAGACGGCGGGTGGCGCGAGCAGCGGTCAGCGCACGGCGCGGTTCACCGCGGAGATGATCGCCTTGAACGAGGCGGTCGTGATCGAGGGGTCCATCCCCACCCCCCAGATCACCTGGTCCCGGACCTCGCACTCCACATACGCCGCCGCAGTGGCGTCCCCACCCTCGGACAGGGCGTGCTCGGCGTAGTCGAGCACGGCAACCTGCACGCCCAGTTGCTCGAGTGCCGCGGAGAACGCCGCCACCGGCCCATTCCCACGGGCCTCGACGGTGTGCTCGGTGCCGCCGTCGGAGAGGGTGGCGGTGAGCACATCGTCGCTGCCGTCCCCGGCGGAGGCCACCTGGGTGGCGTGCAGCTGGAACCGACCCCACGGGGTCAGCCCGTTGTCCGTGGTGGCCGGCAGGTACTCGTCGGCGAAGATCTCCCACAGCCGCTCGGCGCTCATCTCGCCGCCGTAGGCGTCGGTGTGCCGTTGCACGGTGCGGGAGAACTCGATCTGCAGCCGGCGCGGCAGGTCCAGGTTGCGGGTGGAGGCGAGCAGGTAGGCGACCCCGCCCTTTCCGGACTGGGAGTTCACGCGGATCACGGCCTCGTAGTTGCGGCCCACGTCCCGGGGGTCCACCGGCAGGTAGGGCACGTTCCAGATCACGTCCGCCTCGTCCCCGCCGGCCTCGGCCACCTGCTGCTCGCGGACCGCGAACCCCTTCTTGATCGCGTCCTGGTGCGAACCGGAGAACGCGGTGTAGACCAGGTCGCCGCCGTAAGGGTGGCGCGGGTGCACGTCCATCTGGGTGCAGTGCTCCACGGTCCGGCGGATCTCGTCGATGTCGCGGAAGTCGATCCCCGGGTCCACGCCCTGGGTGTACAGGTTCATTCCGAGCGTGACCAGGTCCACGTTGCCGGTGCGCTCCCCCTGCCCGAACAGGCACCCCTCGATCCGGTCCGCCCCGGCCATCACCGCGAGCTCGGCAGCTGCCACGCCGGTGCCCCGGTCGTTGTGCGGGTGCACGGACAGGGCCACGTGCTCGCGGCGGCTGAGGTTGCGGCTCATCCACTCGATCTGGTCGGCATAGACGTTCGGGGTGGCGCGCTCGACGGTGGCCGGCAGGTTGAGGATGATCTCCCGTCCGTCCTGAGGTCCCCACACGTCCATCACCGCCTCGCAAACCTCCAACGCGTAGTCCAGCTCGGTGTCGATGAAGATCTCCGGGGAGTACTCGTACCCGAACACTGTGTCGTCGTCGAGGATCTTCTCCGCGTGGTCCATCACGTGCTGGGTGCCGGAGGTGGCCAGCTCTTTGGTGGCGTCCTTGTCGTTGCGGAACACGATGTCCCGGAACACCGGTGCGGTGGCGTTGTAGAGGTGCACCGTGGCGTGGTGGGCACCGACGATCGAGCGGATGCTGCGCTCGATCAGTTCTTCGCGCGCCTGGGTGAGCACCGAGATGGTCACGTCCTCGGGGATCGCCTCGTCCTCGATGATCGAGCGGACGAAGTCGAAGTCGGCCTGGGATGCCGACGGGAAACCGACCTCGATCTCCTTGTATCCCATCCGGACGAGGAGGTCGAACATGGTCCGCTTCCGGACCGGGTCCATCGGTTCGATCAGCGACTGGTTACCGTCGCGCAGGTCGGTGGACAGCCACCGCGGCGCTCGGGTGATCTGCTTGGACGGCCAGGTGCGGTCGGTCATCAAGGCCGAGATGTCGGTGGGCATCGCCTCGTGGAAGGAGACGTACTTGGAGACCGGCATGCCGTACGGGGTGCGCTTCGTCATCGGGATTCCTTCGTTCTGGGGTGTCGGGTTGCGGCCGGGCACCACCACTCCGCGACGAGGATCCGGCCTGCTAGGCCTCGTCGCGGCAGCGAAGGAGGAGGCTGACGCTGATGCGCATAGTTGTCACCGTACCACCGCCCGGCCTCAGGCCTGGTCGACGTGCTCGATGTCCATGGTGGTGGCGCCCACGAGCAGCCGGTCTCCCGGGGCCAGCGGCGTCTCCTGCCACGGTGTCAACGACTCGGTACCGCCGTCGCGCAGCAGCACGGTGCCGTTGGTGGAGGCCCGATCGGTCACCCAGATCCTGCCCTCGGCCAGGCGCAGGGCCAGGTGGGTCTTGGACACCGCGGTGTCGGTCAGGGCCAGCAGAGCGGCGATCTGTTCACCGGGGCGCCCCTGCGGCGACCTCCCGACCAGCGTGACCCCTTCGGCGGTCACCACCTGCCCGTCCGCTGAGCGTGCCTGCAGCGGCGCCGGGGCCGGCTGCAGGTCGCTCACCATCCGGGTCGCCGCCCACTCCTCCTCGGCGCTCTCGGCGGTGCCCTCACCAGCACCAGGTTCGGCCGCCGGAGCACTCGTGTCAGCTCCGGGGCCCGGGTACCCGGGCCCATGTTCGGTGGTAGTTGGCCCCGCCGGCTGCGGTGCCCACTGCTCGGGTGCCCACTGCTGTGCAGCAGGTGCGCCGCCGGAGGCGGCTGGTGAGCCGTGCTGTGCCTGCCAGCCGCTCACCGGTGTTCCCGGTCGACGGCGCAACGCCAGTGCCGTACGGACCGCGCCGCTGACTGCGGCGGCAGCGCTCCCGGCGGCCACCGCAGCCGCGAGCCACTGCGAGAGCGCATCCCCGGCCTGCTCCGCTGTCTCGATGGACAGCGCCCCGGTGCGGACCAGCACCAGGGTGACAGCACCGACCAGCAGCACTGCGGCGAGCACCAGCCGGACCACGACGGCAGGAGTGAACAGCACCGCCAGGCCCGGACCGCCGTCGGCGGCTCGTGCAGCACTCCACGCACGCAGTGCACCGACTACCCGGGTGCCGGTGAACAGCACGTATCCCCCGCCGGCCAGACCGGCGAGCAGAAGCAGCACCGCGGCGACCATGAGGAGCACGGCGACCAGATCGCCGTCATCGGCAAGGGCAGTGACCCCGAGCCCGAGCACCACACTGCCGCCGAGCAGCAGCGCACTCGCCAGCGCACCGGCCAGCGTGCGCGCCCAGGAGCCGTAGGTACGGGCGAGCAGCGCCAGCGCCTCCCTGCGGGTGCGCTGCATCGTCCAGGTGTCCTGCCACCGGGATCGCTCCGCCGGCGCGGACAGGTAGCCGCTCGCTTCGTCGCCGATCAGGTCGAGCACAGCAGTCTCCTGCTCACCGGTGCTGCTCGTGGCCGGCGCGGGAGTCCAACCGGTCCCGGGTGGACCACAGGCCGGCCGAGGGGGTGGAGATGAAGTAGATCCGTTCGCCGTCGGGCAGGGTGTTCCAGCCGTCCTCGAGAACCTCGGGGTCGTACCGGCGCAGCGCCTCGTCCAGGTCGAGGTACTGGTAGCCCACGGACTCGATGTCCTCCTGGGTGAGCGCACCCGGGGCGTAGGTGATGGTGAACCGGCCCTCGGAGCTGCCGTGCACCAGGTGGGCGGTGGCGTGCGGGATCTCCTGCATGTCCGCCTCGGTGGCGTACCTGGCCAGCACCTCATCTTTGCTCAGGTAGCCGTACTTGCGGATCAGCGCATCCACCTCCGGCTGCTCCCCGAACCGTTCCACCCCGGGCGCGATGATCACCAGCTCACCGCCGTCGGCCATCGCCATCCGGGTGCGGTAGACCGCCTTGTTCGCCACCCAGGTGGCCCGGAACTCGTCCGCCTGCATCACGGCGACGATCTTGTCCACCGGCTCCTCGAACGCCGTGATGTTCTGCGCCATCGACGCGCGGGCGGCGGCGTAGTAGGTGTCCACGTCATCGCCCACATACACGCCGGTGTGCGCGAGGGTGCCGTCCTCGCGGTAGTCCATCACGACCTGGAGGTAGACGTCCGGCAGATCGCCGAGGAAGTGCTCCTCGGCATAGTTGAAGCAGGCCCGTACCGGGGTGAGCAGGTTGCCTAGGTTGTTCTCGATGCCGTACACCGCCGAGGCGAGGTGCGAGGCGCCGAGAGTGCGCTTCCCGCCGAGGCCGATGAAGTAGTTCTTGTTGTGGTTGGCGAAACCGAGCACCTCGTGCGGGACGATGTGGCCGACGTTGATGATCAGGTCCCAGTCCTGCGTCATCAGCATGGTGTTCAGGTCGATCGGCATCTCCCAGTCGACCGCCCCGCCGGTGCGCTCGCGCACGAATTCGGCGGGAATGGTGCCCACGTGAGTGACCCCGCCTCTCCAGTCGTGGGCGTGGATCCGCTCCTCGGGGATGGTGCCGAACATCCACTGGTTGTCCTGCCGGGTGTGCGGCACGTGCTGGCCCAGCGTGGGGATGACGTGCACCTCGGCGCCGGCCTCGTCCAGCCGGTGATAGAGATACTCGGTGATCCAGCCGACCCCGGCGTGTGCGCGGGTGATGTCCGGTGGCAGCAGCAGCACCCGCTGGTAGCTGCTGATACCGAGCCGGTCCTTGGCCTCGGTGAGGAGCCGGTCGCATGCCTGCTCGATC
>DXBY01000073.1 GCA_019116305.1 Candidatus Ruania gallistercoris
CTCAGCCGAGCGCGTCCACCATCAGGTGCACCAGGGCGTCCACCTGCACCGTCTCACTGGAGACGATCTCCTCGTCGCTACCGTCCAGCGCCCGTGCGGCCAGGGACTGCTTGGAGTCGATCAGCTCGGCGATCTTGGTGTCGATCGTGTGCGCGGCGAGGATCCGCCAGGCGGTCACCGACTCCTCCTGGCCGATCCGGTGCACCCGGTCGATCGCCTGCTCCTGCTCCGCGGCGGTCCAGGACAGCTCGCCGAGCACCACGTTCGAGGCCGCGTGCAGGTTCAGCCCGACACCGGCCGCCAGCAGCGAGCAGACTGCCACCGAGACCTCGGGGTCCTTCTGGAACGCGTCGATGGATGACTGGCGGGCCTTCGCCGACTGGTCGCCGCGGATCGAGACGGTGCGCAGACCGGACTCGGCGAGCACCTGCTCCGCAGTGTCCATCACGTCGATGTGCTTGGCGAAGAACACCACCTTGCCCACCGAGTGCACCAGCTGGGCCGCGTAGTCGGCAGCCAGGGCCGCCTTCGCCTGCCCGATCCGGCGCACCATGGTGAAGACGTTCTCGCCCTTGGCGGTGGGCGAGGTGGACTCCACCTCGGCGCGTGCGATCCGGCGCATCAGCTCCAGGTCCGGGCCGTCGGCCGGGTCGGCATGGGACTCGCCGGCCTCGAGCATGCGGCGGTAGCGCTGGAGCAGGCGCTGGGCGAGATCCTGCTCGGCGGCCCGTATGGACCGGCCGATCTCGCTGTCCAGCTCCACCGGCAGGTCCGCCACCCGCTTGGCCGGCAGGTCCTTGGCCACATCCGCCTTGGTACGGCGCACGATGCCCAGATCGATGACGGCGGAACGCGCCTGGGGGTAGAAGTCCCGGTCCGCAGGGGTCAGCCCGGTGGCCTCCAGCTTGGCTGTCAGCTCGCGGTTCGGGTGTTCGCCGTCGGTCCAGCCGAGGAACTGCCAGATCGCGTTGAAGTCCTCGACGTCGTTGATCAGCGGGGTCCCGGTCAGGGCCATCAGCAGCGGGTTGCTGCCGGGGGTGCGCTCGCGCAGCTGGCGGGAGAGGTTGAGCACGTGCTGGGACCGCTGCGAGGTGAGGTTCTTGATGAAGTGCGCCTCGTCCACCACCATCGACCGGAAGCCGAGGTTGCCGAGCCAGGTCAGGTGCCGGTCCAGCACGGCGTAGTTCACCACGAACACGTCCGCGAAGGCGTTCATGTCCTGACCGTCCCCGTTGATCACGGTCACGGTCCGCTGCGGGGTCCAGCGCTCCACCTCCCGGGCCCAGTTGATCTTCACCACGTTCGGTACCACCGCGAGCATCGGGTAGGCCCGGGCGGCCGAGGCGGCCAGCACCGACTGGGCGGTCTTGCCCAGACCGGGCTCGTCCGCGAGCAGGAAGGTGCGGTGCCCGCGGCGCACGGACTCCAGCAACCGGGACTGGTGCGGCATCAGTTCCAGTCCCGGTGGGGAGTACCAGTCCTTGCGCGGCACCGGCGGCAGCTGCTTGGACGCCACACCACCACCGGAGCCCTGTTCGAACGCACGGTAGAGCGGGCCCATCAGGTCCCATCCGGAGAGGTAGCCGGGCGGGTCCTCGGCCACCGGCCGGGACAGGTCCGGCTCCAGGAACGGGTTCGCCCGGGTGCGGGCGCGCACCTGGGTGGGCACCACCTGACGGGAGGCGAGCTCAGCGGGAACCAGGGGTGTGCGCCGCTGCTGCGGAGCCTTGATCACCAGCTCCTCCTCGGACAGCTCCGCCCCGGACTCCAGCAGCCACTCGTTGCGCATCCGCTGTGCGGCCGGTCCGGGTTCGGTGTCCGGGTCGAGCAGGGAGAGCAGCGAGGTGTCCTGGGCTGCGGTCCGGGCGAGGATGGTTGCCACACCGTCGAGACGCTTGAGGATCTCGCTGCGGGCCGAGCCGGAGACGTCCTCATTCGCCTTGATCCGGGCGCGTTCCTCCCGCACCAGGAGGGCGATCACCTGGAACTTCACCCGGTTGGTCGGACCCACCTTGCCCTTGACCGACTTGGCTTCCACCTCGCGCACGCGGCGCGCGAGAATGGGCAGGATGGGCGCCGGGTCGTTGCGGCGCGAGAGAGTACGGGTCCCACTGCGACCCGAGGTACGGCGACGGCCGTTCGACGGCATGATCCTCCTGGATACGACGGGCGGCCGACGGCCTGACCCCGTGAGGCGTGTCGTCCCGGACACTGGCGGCGGACAAAGAGCCGACGTCATGATCGAAGAAGCCGGACCGCCGCGCACGGGACCTGCGCACCGCCAGTCTACGTGAATTCTTCTCTGGCAGGGACCAGACGGGGTCGGCGTGTGCCGTGGTACACATCACGTCCGGCGCCGGTGCTCAGTCGTCGGAGGCGACCACCAGATGCAGGCACCCGGATGCGCGGTCGATGACCACGAGCTCGTGGAAGCCCAGGCTGCCGGTGACGAAGCCGTACTCGTGCTCCGCGTCGGCGCCGGGGTTGTTCAGCCGGTAGACCGGCCCGGCCTGCAGCACGGTCAGGACGCTGTCCAGGCGCTCCCGGACTCGCGGCGGCTGGCGGTACCGCGGCTCCGTCCACGCCTGGTCGTCGGCCCAGGTGTGCAGGAGGGCCAGAGCCTCCTGCGGTGGACACGGGGCGAACAGTCCGGAGTGGATCGCCTCCCGCCGCCAGCGGCCGTGAACACCGCCCGGAGGTGCCCCCTCGTCCGGATCGAAGGGTGAGGCATAGTCGTGGGCGTACCCCGGGCTGGCGATCAGCGCGCCGAGCAGAGACCAGTCGTCCTGGCCCGCGTCGATCCCGAACCGGGTGATCTGGATCCACATGTGTGTGCCCTGGTCCAGGTGGAGGATCTCGTCACCGAGGACTCGCAGACTCATCCGTGGACTGTACTGCGTCTCCGGAAACCCAGAAGGCCGCGGCAGGAGAACTCCCTGACCGCGGCCTGCTGTGGGCGATACTGGGTTCGAACCAGTGACCTCCTCGGTGTGAACGAGGCGCTCTACCGCTGAGCCAATCGCCCGGGTCACGGACTCGCC
>DXBY01000074.1 GCA_019116305.1 Candidatus Ruania gallistercoris
CCCAGCCGACCACTGCGCCAGCCCCGGCTCCAGTCCGAGCCGGCCCCGGCCTCGGGACCGGGAAGGGGTCAGCTGAGCCCGTCGTGGATGCGGCGGTGCTCGTCGACGACGGCGGTGATGGGCTCCAGGAACGAGCTCTCCGCCGTGCTCCGGATCGCGGACTGCAGGCGCTCCCTGATGTCCGCAGCCGCCTCGCGCGCACCCTCCTGGCGCTTGCGGGACGCCCACGAGGAGACGATGAAGGAGCCCACCACTCCCCCGACCAGCAGGAGGACCGGGGCTGCCCACAGGAGCGGTCCCGCGTCGAAGCCCAGCCCCAGGATCGCGAGGATCTGGAGGACCAGCCAGACGAGCCCCAGGCAGGTCGCGAGGAAGAAGAGGATCTGGAGGATGCCCGCTGCCGTCCACCATCCCGGCTGCGTGCGGGGCACTTCGACGGCGGTGATGGCCTCGTCCAGGTTCTCCGCGAGTGCTTCCGCACTGGTGCGCTCCTCGCGGGCGACGCGGTTGCGCCACACCGCGGGCATGCCGGAGACCGCGGTGTCGACCAGTTCGTGCGCGGCCAGACTCACGCGGGCCCGCTGCGCCGGGGTCACCTCCGGTGCCGCTGCGCGCACCAGATCGTCACGGTCCGCACCGTGCTTCGACCCCAACGGATCGGCCTTCGATCGCTGCATCCACGCGAAGACGGGGTAGGCGGTGCGCTTGTATGCCCGGCGCAGGTGGTCGTCGTGGACCGTCTGGGCCATCGCGTCGACGCCGGCGGCGTCCCCCATCGCGCTCACCAGGTCCTGCGCGCCGCGGATGTCGGCCACTCCCTGCGGCGGGTTGCCGATTTCCTCGCGCACCTGCGCGTTGATCGTCCGCACGTCCGCCAGCAGGCGCTCCGTCACCGCACGCTTGGCGGCGACGGTCTCCGCGAGGATCCCGCGCAGGTCCGCCACACCCTCGCGCGTGACCGCCGAGGCCGGACGCACCCGTGCGTCCGGGATCCCGTCCGCTGCGAGCAGCGACGTGAAGTGCTGGACCGCCGCGTCGCGGTCGTCGGCGTCGATCCGGTCGATCTGGTTGAGCACGAACACCATGGCGGTGCTGTGCTCGGCGAACGAGGAGAGGTAGCCCGAGTGCAACGAGTAGTCGGCGTACTTCTGGGGATCGACCACCCAGAACACCACGTCGACCAGGCCGACCATGCGGTCGGACTCCAGTCGATGCTCGACGGCGGTCGAATCGTGGTCCGGCAGGTCGACCAGCACGAGGCCGTGCAGGGCGGACTGGTCGTCACCGTCCAGCGCGGACTCGCGCCACGAGCGGCTCTGCACCGGCACGTCCAGCCAATCGAGGATCTCCTCGCCGCCGGTGCCCCACACGCAGGCGGTGGGCTTCGACGTCGTAGGACGGCGGACGCCCACACGGGCGATCTCGAGACCCGCGACGGCGTTGAAGAGGGAGGACTTGCCGGAGCCGGTGGAGCCGGCGAAGGCGACGACCGTGTGCTCCTCGCCCAGGCGCATGCGCTGGTCGACGCGCTCCAGCAGCGCCTGCGCATTCTGGACGGTCTCCTCCCGCAGGGTGTCGCCTCCCAGCTCCAGCGCGGTGCGCAGGCCGTCGGTGCGCCTCGCCAGCTCCGCGTGGAGAGGATCCGTGGTCGTTGCGGGGGTGTCAGCGGGCGACGTGTGCGTCATCCCAGTGCCTCCTCGAGTGCGTGGCCGCTGCGGCGCAGCGTGCCTGCCTGCCGGGGCTGGACCTGGACGGCGGTGAGCGATGCGTCGAAGGGCTCGCGGCACGAGCCCACCAGCTCCTGCGCCGCGTCCACCAGTCGTGTGCGCACCTGGGCGGCGAGATCCCGCGTCACCTGGTCGCCGAAGATCGTGTCGAGCAGCTTGCCCGCGACGACGGCGGTGGTGCCGGCGATGCCCACCTCCGCCCCGGTGAGGCCTCCGGTACCGGCGAACGCCGCGAGCATGAGGACGGCGCCCACACCGTTGACGCCGAAAGACAGGATGCGGGCCTTCGCCCGTTTCGACTGCCCCACCTCCTGCACCAGCTCGTTCACGCCGGAGGACCAGGTCGCGATCGCCCGTCCCACCCGCGCGTCGAAGTCCGCGGGCACGCGGAACTGCGCGCCGGACGCATGGCCCTGCTCGATGAGGTGCGCGCCCGCCGGCGAATCCTCCCAGCGCATGCGCGTCTCCGTGACCGCACGGACCGCCTGCTCGCGGATGAGGTAGGCGACGCTCTGCTCGATCGCCTGCTCCAGAGGCTCTGCGGTGTCCCGACGACCGGTGACGGCGGCGGTGATGCGGTCGCGCAGTCGCGCGACCGTGGGCTCGAGGCCGCGGAAGAACTGCCCGCCGCCCACGAAGTCCTGCCAGCGCGCCAGCACCTCGCCGCGCAGCACGCGTCCGTCGGCCAGCGACTCCTCGAGCGCGGTGACAGACTGGGCGAACGTCTCGTCCACGACCCCGGTCAGGCGCGCGTGCAGCTCCTCCTGCGCCTCCGCGTGCTGGGCCAGCTCCTCCACCCGCGGGGGCACGGAGGCGAGTGCACCCACCAGTGTCTTCTGGACCACGCGTGCGCGCGCCGCATCGCTGCGGCCCAGGTTGAGGATCCACGAGGTGAGTGTGAACACCGCGGCCTGGGGCAGCAGCCCGTCCTCCAGCGGGACCTCGGGCACGGTGAAGACCGGTGAGGACCCCAGTCCCGCGCCGCTCAGCAGTTCGGTGAGGTGACGGCGGACCTCGCGATTGGCCTCGCCCGGCACCCGGTCGAGGACGAGGGCGATGGTCGTCCCGCGCTCCTGGGCGTCCGTCAGCAGCGTCCACGGGACCGCGTCCGCGTAGCGGGCCGCCGTCGTGACGAAGAGCCACAGGTCCGCGGCCGCCAGCAGCTGCCGGGCGATGAGCCGGTTGGACTCCATGACGGAGTCGATGTCCGGGGAGTCGAGCAGAGCGACCCCGCGCGGGACGGCCTCGTCGGCGACGAGGCGCAGCTGCGGCTTGTCCAGGTGCGTCTCCTCGCGGGTGACCCGCGCGAAGCCCGGCAGCACGCGGTCCGACTGGAAGTGCTCCTCGTCGTCCGGGTGGTGCACGAGGATGGGTGAGGTCGTCGTGGGGCGCAGGACTCCGGACTCGGTGACCTGTCGACGCAGGATCGAGTTGACCAGCGTGGACTTGCCCGCACCGGTGGATCCGCCGATCACGACCAGCAGGGGCGCGTCCGGGGCCTGGACGCGCGGCAGCAGGTAATCGTCGATCTGGTGGGAGAGGGAGCGCTGCAGCGCGCGGGCGTCTGCGGCCTCCGCGGTCTCGAGAGGCAATCGGACCTCGCGGATGCGGTGCAGCAGCTCCGACAGCGCGGGCGCGGCTCCGGTGCCGACGGTCTCAGTCACAGGGCGGGGTTCCACGTGTCCATCCTGCCGATGACCGCGCATTTCCTCCACTCACCACGCCGTGGACCTTGGGACATCCTGAGCGTCGCGGCGGGGACCCGAGCACTCTCACGTGCCGGCCAGGGCAATCAGAACTCCAGAGCGGATGCCGCCGGAAACTCCGTGTACACCGTCGTATCGTCCAACGGCGCCAACTCCAGGTACGTCGGCACGCCGCCGTCCACGAACAGGATCACCACTGCATCCTCGAGGAACGCAGTCACGACGGTCCGTCCGCCGTCGCCACACGATGCCGGACTCTGATCCGCGGTCAGGGAGATGCTGGGGCACTGCCCGCAGCCGCACACCTCATCGACCCTCAGGTCCGGCACGACCGACCGCCAGCCGTCCCGGATCGCCGGTGTGGTCGCGGATATTTCCTGATCCCCGTGGCCACCTCCTGGGATGAGCGATGGATCCTGATCTGCCGCCACGGATACTCGTCCGCTCTGGCGGCGTGGAATCTGCGCCGGATGGGACTGCACCGGGCCACCGACCTGATCGGCGGTGCAGAGGCGTGGGCGGAGGCGGGGCTACCGCTGTCAGCGGATCCCGCGGACGAGCGGGACTGACCCGCCGTGCCCCCAGCAGGACTCGAACCTGCAACCTACGGATTAGAAGGCCGTTGCTCTATCCATTGAGCTACGGGGGCATACAGTTCCGGTGCCGGCGCAGCGCCGGGACGCACCACCGGACCACGTCACAGGATAGCGGCGTGCGGCGCGCGAAGTTGGTCACAGAGCGCTCCACACGGCAGGCTAGGGGCCGTGACCACCGAATCCTCTGACACCGCACCCGTGCCCGGGGATGAGTCCGCGGCCAGGGCCGTGCCGGCCTCCGGCGAGGAGCGGGTGCCGATGGTCGAGGTGATCGAGCACCTGTTGGCGAACCTGGACACCGCCACACTCCCACTCGAGGTTCCGGGTGTGCAGGCCGCACGCGACGACCGGGACCGGCTGGTCACCCAGGTGCGCCACCACCTGCTGCCCCGGCTCCGCCAGGTGGCCGCCCCGGTGATCGTGGTGGTCGGCGGCTCCACCGGCGCCGGGAAGTCCACCATCGTCAACTCCGTGGTGGAGAAGGAGATCACGACCGCCGGTGTGCTGCGCCCCACCACCCGCGAACCGATCCTCGTGGTCCACCCCAAGGATGCGGACCTGCTCGAGGGGCACCCGGTCGCGGACATCGCCCGGGTCAGCCCGGAGGAGGTCGTCCCCCGCGGTATGGCACTGCTGGACGCACCCGACCTGGACTCCGTGCACGCGGCGAACCGTGGCCTGGCGGACGAGCTGGTGGAGCTGGCCGACCTGTGGGTGTTCGTCACCACCGGCTCCCGGTACGGCGACGCGGTGCCGTGGGCGCGGCTGCATGCGGCCCGGGAGCGCGGCGTCTCGCTGGCGGTGATCCTCAACCGGGTGGACCCCGCCGCACTGTCCACCGTGCGCCGGGACCTGTTCGAACGGCTGGAGACCCAAGGATTCGGCTCCGTCCCGTTCTTCGTGATCGCCGACGTCGGCCCGCACGAGGGTGTGCTACCCGCTGCGCGGATCCGGGAGTTCACCCAGTGGCTGACCGTGCTCGGTGCGAAGAGCCAGTCCCGGAGCATCATCGCCCGCACGGTCCGCGGCGCGTGGCCGGCGCTGCGCGAGGACGTCCAACGGGTCGCTGCCGCCGTGGAGGACCAGCGGCGCCACCACCTGTCGTTGCGCAACCAGGTCCGCGCGGCCACCACTGCCTCGGCCGAGCAGGTGCAGACCGACCTGGACGGCGGTGGTGCAGCCGTGGGAGCACCTACCACCGCCTGGTTGGCCGGCGCCAGCTCCGGGGGCATCCTGGCGCCGCTGGTGGCCCCACCGGCGAACCTGGTCGAGTCCTGGCGCTACCGCCGCGCCGTCACCGCGCGCCGTGCCGCCATCGCCTCCCTGCGCGAGGTGAGCATGAATGCTGCGCGCACCTTGATCGCGGAGGCGTGCCAGCGAGCGGAGAGCGCGATCCGCGCTGGTGCCGCGCATTCGGCCAGCGGTGCCCAGCTCACCGCCCTGGTCAGCCCCGAGGAAGCCGCCGCGGCCCGCACCGAACGGCTGGAGGTGCTGTTCGCCGAATGGAACGAGGTGGTCGCCGAGCTGTGCGCCACGCTGACCTTCGCAGCCGATGACGCCGGTCTGGACGAGGCCGCCAAGGTCGCCCTGGTGGAGGTTGCCGCGACCGGCCTGGACGGCGCAGAACGCGCCGTGGCGAGACTGCTGACCGACCGGGGGACCGCCGTCGTGCGCCGCCTGCGAAACGACCTGTCCACCTGGGCGAAAGTGGCCACCGAGGGCGAAGCGGACGTCTTCCTCACCGCCCTGAGCACGCTCGGGGTGGATGATGGTGCCGCCCGCAGCCTCCGGCTGCGCGCCAGCGAACTGAAGGGATACCAGTGAGCACGTCCTCCCCGCCGGAGACCGCAGTGCCGGACGATGGTGTGGGCCAGGAACTCCACCACCAGGTCGAGCAGATCACCGAGGCGCTGGAGGTCGCCGGCAGTCGGGTCCCCGGTGAGGTGACCGCGGCCGCCCACCATGACCTCGCTCAGGTCACCGAGCGGCTCGCCCTCGGCGTGGACTACACCGTGGTGGCCCTGGTCGGTGGCACCGGGTCAGGCAAGTCCTCGCTGTTCAACGCCCTCTCCTCGCTGCAGTTCGCCGACGTCGGCGTGATCCGGCCGACCACCTCACAGGCCGCCGCCTGTATCTGGGGCAGCAGGGCCACCGCGCTGCTGGACTTCCTCCAGGTCGCACCGGACCGCCGGATCCAGCGCGAGTCCGCACTGGACGGGGACGCGGAGGAGGGGCTCGCCGGACTCGTGCTGCTCGACCTGCCCGACCATGACTCGGTGGAGTCCGGGCACGCCGAGCAGGTGAACCGGCTGCTGCCGCTGATCGACCTGCTGATCTGGGTGGTGGACCCCCAGAAGTACGCCGACAACGTGCTGCACGAGGACTACCTGCGGGCACTCGCAGCACGCCACGAGGCGATGGTGGTGGTGATCAACCAGATCGACACCATCCCCGATGCGACACACGAGCAGGTACGCGCCGATGTGGACCGGCTGCTGGTCGAGGACGGCGTGGGGGACGTGAAGGTGGAGATGGTTTCCGCGCGCACCGGGGAGGGCATCGACCGGTTGCGGGCGCTGCTCGCCGAGGTGATCGCGGGAGAGTCGGTGGCTGCCCGCACTGCCCGGGACGAGGTGGCCGCGGTGCGCCGGCGGCTGGCGGTGCACGTCGGTGCCGAGGACCCGGCGCCGCCGGAGGCGGCGCAGGTGGCCGAGGACCTGGCGACCGCGTCCGGAGTGCCGTCAGTGGCGGAGTCGATCCGCCGGGCGGTGGCATCACCCCGCCAGGTGGCGCTCAGTGCCGTGCAACGCCCGGCGGGCAGCCGCACTGCCGCGATCCGGGACCGGTGGCTCGCGGCGGCGACCGCCGGCCTGCCCGCCCCGTGGGCCGAGGCGGTACAGGTGGACGTGGCGGCCGAGGAGGACTTCGACCAGCACGTGTGGACGGTGCTGGAAGGGCAGAAGCTGCCCAGCAGCACCGACCGGATCGCGGGCCTGCAGCGCATGATCGGTCTGGTTGCCGGTGGGCTCGGCCTGGCCCTGCTGATCGCCGGTGCGGCGCTGTTCTCCGGTTCGGTCATGCTCGGTGGCTCGCTGGCCGGGGCGGGTGCCGCACTGCTGCTGGCTTGCCTGGTGCTGCTGATGGTGGCGGGCCGGCACCGGCGTCACACTGCCGCTGAACGCGCGGAGGGCTATGTGCAGAGCGCGACGGCGGAGCTCGCCTCGGTGGTCACAGCGGACCTGGTCCGGCCTGCTCAGGCCGCACTGGACGAGCACCGCGCAGCGCGTACCGGTATCAGCGCTGATGCCACAGTATCCACAGCCCGGGGGTGAGGTCCGCACGGGATGTGCCCCGTACGGGTGAAGGTGGCCCTGTGCACCGGAGAGGCCGGTGCTTGAGCATTCAGGAGTCACCATGGTCAACGAGATCGAGGTCACGCTCCGTGGCCACGTCGGGCACGAGCCGCAGCTGCTGCAGCGGGCGGGCAAGCAGGCGTTCCTCCGGCTGAACGTCGCCAGCACCCCGCGGGTGCGCAGCCGGGAGGGGGAGTGGGGCGACGGCGCCACGCAGTGGTTCGCCGTCAAGACGTTCGGTGACTTCGCCAAGCACGTCGCCCTCAGTGTGCGCAAGGGCGATGCGGTGCTGGTCCGCGGCCGGCTGGAGCACGAGGAGTACGAGACCCGGGACGGTGAGTCGCGCTGGACCGCGGTGATCGTGGCCGATGCGTTCGGTCCGGATCTGCGCAACGCCACCGCACATGTCAGCCGTGCGGTCCGGCACATCGACACCGAATCTGCTGAGGGCCAGATGTCCGCCCGGCAGGCCGGCGAGAGCGGTGCGCCCAGTGCCGGAAGCGAGGAGAACGAGGCAACCACGGGCGCAGGCACCGACACGACCGAGCGTGAGCCTGTGGAATCGGGCGCGGTCGCCGAGGAGGCCGGTGTGGACCTCTCCGGATTCCAGGTGCTCTCCGAAGAGGAGACCGGGGAGGAGACCGAGGAGACGATCGCCGAGCGGATGAGTGCCTGAGCACACCGTGCTCCCCGGCCCCGATTTCCACGATCGGGGGGCGACGGGCGTAGGGTGAGGGGTTGATCGACCCCTGACATCTGCTCATCGCTGGGAGAAAAGTGGCCGAGTACATCTACTCGATGGTGAAGGCGCGCAAGGCGCATGGCGACAAGGTCATCCTCGATGACGTGTCGATGTCGTTCCTGCCCGGAGCGAAGATCGGCATGGTCGGCCCGAACGGTGCCGGTAAATCGACGATCCTGAAGATCATGGCCGGGCTGGAGACACCCTCCAACGGCGATGCCCGGCTGTCCCCGGGCTACTCCGTGGGCATCCTCCTGCAGGAACCGCCGCTGAACGAGGAGAAGACCGTTCTCGGCAACGTCGAAGAGGGCGTCAGCCAGATCAAGGGCAAGATCGACCGATTCAACGAGATCGGCAACGAGATGGCCGAACCGGACGCCGACTTCGACGCGTTGATGGAGGAGATGGGCAAACTCCAGGGCGAGATCGACGCGGCCGACGCCTGGGACCTGGACTCCCAGCTGGAGCAGGCGATGGACGCGCTGCAGCTGCCTCCCGGCGACGCTGAGGTGACCCACCTCTCCGGTGGTGAACGCCGCCGGGTGGCGTTGGCCAAGCTCCTCCTCGAGCAGCCCGACCTGCTCCTGCTCGACGAGCCCACGAACCACCTGGACGCGGAGAGCGTGCAGTGGCTCGAACAGCACCTGGCCAAGTACCCGGGCGCCGTCATCGCCGTCACCCACGACCGGTACTTCCTGGACCACGTGGCCGGGTGGATCGCCGAGGTGGACCGCGGCCGGCTCTACCCCTACGAGGGCAACTACTCCACGTACCTGGAGAAGAAGTCCGCCCGGATGGAGATCCAGGGCAAGAAGGACGCCAAGCTCGCCAAGCGACTCAAGGACGAGCTGGAGTGGGTGAGGTCCTCGGCGAAGGGCCGCCAGACCAAGTCCAAGGCCCGGCTGGCGCGGTACGAGGAGATGGCGGCCGAGGCCGAGCGCACCCGGAAGTTGGACTTCGAGGAGATCCAGATCCCGCCGGGCCCGCGACTGGGTTCGACGGTGATCGAGGCCAGCGACCTGAAGAAGGGCTTCGGCGATCGCATGCTGATCGACGGGCTGAGCTTCACCCTGCCCCGCAACGGCATCGTCGGTGTGATCGGTCCGAACGGTGTCGGCAAGACCACGCTGTTCAAGACCATCGTCGGGCTGGAGGAGCTCGACGGCGGCGAGCTGAAGGTCGGGGACAGCGTCAAGATCTCCTACGTGGACCAGGGCCGGGAGAACATCGACCCGAACAAGACCCTCTGGGAAGTGGTCTCCGACGGGCTGGACTTCATCCAGGTGGGCAACGTTGAGATCCCCTCCCGTGCCTACGTCTCCCAGTTCGGATTCAAGGGACCGGACCAGCAGAAGCCGGCAGGAGTGCTCTCCGGCGGTGAGCGGAACCGGCTGAACCTGGCGCTCACCCTGAAGCAGGGCGGGAACCTGCTGCTGCTGGACGAGCCCACCAACGACCTGGACGTGGAGACCCTGGGCAGCCTGGAGAACGCGCTGCTGAACTTCCCTGGTTCAGCTGTGGTGATCTCCCACGACCGGTGGTTTCTGGACCGGGTGGCCACGCACATCCTCGCCTACGAGGGCACCGACGAGAACCCGGCGAACTGGTACTGGTTCGAGGGCAACTTCGCCGACTACGAGGAGAACAAGGTCGAGCGGCTCGGACCGGAGGCAGCTCGTCCGCACCGGGTCACCTACCGCAAGCTCACCCGCGACTGAGCCATGGCCCGGATGCGGGTACCGGTGCCGATGCGCTGGGCCGACCTGGACGCCTACGGGCATGTGAACAACGCCGCGATGCTCACCCTCCTGGAGGAGGCGCGGATCGCGGTGTTCTGGACCAGCGACGGCGAGCAGAGCGTGGTCTCCGGAGCCAAGGTTCTCGCCGGTGGCCCGGGCAGCGATACGCACACGCTGGTGGCGCGGCAGGAGATCGAGTACCTGGCACCGCTGTCCTACAGTCAGGACCCGGTGGGGGTGGAGCTGTGGATCGGACATCTCGGCGGTGCGAGCCTGCTGGTCTGCTACGAGGTGGTGAGCCCGGGCGGCCAGGTCTGCGCCCGGGCCGCCAGCTCGATCGTGAAGGTCGACGCCGGCAGCGGTCGCCCGGCCCGGTTCAGCGACGAGGAGCGCCAGGCCCTGGAACCGCTGCTGGACGAGCCGATCGAGTTCCGCCGGCGGTGAGGGGATCGTGGATCTGGTCTTCCTGCACGGCACCGCAGCGTCCGGAAAGCTGACCACCGCCCAGGCCCTTGAGTCTCACGTCGGCTATCCGGTCTTCCACAACCACCTGGTCGTCGATCTGCTCACCACTGTCTTCCCCTTCGGCAGTGAGCCGTTCCTGCGGCTGCGTGAGCAGTTCTGGCTGCAGGTCTTCACCGATGCGGCGCGAGCCGATCGCTCGTTGACTTTCACCTTCGCCCCGGAGGCCACGGTGCGGCCCGGCTTCCCGGAGCGAACGCGCACTGCGGTGGAAGCCCACGGCGGCCGAGTGCGCTTCGTCCAGCTGACCGTCAGCGAGTCCGAGCAGGAGCGGCGCATCGGAGCCGAGAGCAGACGGGCTTTTCACAAGCTCACCGACCTGGACACGCTGCGGCGGTTGCGGAACTACCGCGACGATGTCGAGCTGCCGCCGAAGGACCTGGAAGTCGACACCGACATCAGCACCCCGGAGAGGACGGCGGCGTTGATTGTCGAGCACTTCGGGCTCGCGGCACAGGCCCCGGCGGAGCGGTATCCGGACTCCGAATGAGGATCGATCCTCGGGCGGGCCGTGCCGCGGTGCTCCGTGGCCGCCGGCACGAGCCGACCAGCAGGGCGGGCGGACGCCGCGGCTGCTGGAGTCCGATGGCAGCCGCGGCGTCCGCGCTCTCCGGGCGTCAGCGCAGCGGGGTGAAGTCCCGGCTACCGATGTAGCTGGGGCGCGGCGCCGGCGCCGCGTACGGCTCCTCCAGCGTGTTCTCCACACTGTTGAACACCAGGAAGATGTTCGACCGCGGGAACGGGGTGATGTTGTTCCCGGAGCCGTGCATGATGTTCGCATCGAACCACAGCGCCGAACCGGCCGGACCGGTGAACTGGTCGATCCCGTGCTCGGCGGCCATCCGGGTGATCGCCGCCTCGCTCGGCACGCCCACGGTCTGCTCCTTCAACGAGGAGGCGTGGTTGTTCTCCGGCGTCTGGCCCACCCCCGGGATGAATGTCCGGTGCGAGCCGGGCATCACCATCAGGCCACCGTTGTACGGGTAGTTCGGGGTGAGGGCGATCGAGCAGCTCACCGCCCGAGGCAGCGGCATCCCGTCCTCGGCGTGCCAGGTCTCGAAGTCGGAGTGCCAGTAGAACCCGGCCCCCTTGAACCCGGGCATGTAGTTCACCCGGGTCTGGTGCAGGTACACCTCGGAGCCGAGCAGCTGACGAGCCCGGTCCAGCAGCCGCGAATCCCGGCTGAGTGTGTTGATCTGCTCGCTGAACTCCTGAACTTCGAAGATGGACCGCACCTCGCCGGAGGCCTTCTCGGTGATCACCCGCTCATCGCTGCGCAGCGACTGGTCCGAGGTCAGCCGGGTCAGCTCGGCGCCGAAGGTGTCCACCTCCTCGGCGGTGATGAAGTCTTCCAGGATGGTGAAGCCGCGCGCTTCGTGCCCGGCCAGGGCGTCGGCGTCGAACGGTCCGTCCGAGGCCGAACCCCACACTGTGGGGTGCTCGCGGGCGATCGGATCCTCAGTGCTCACGCGCGTGGGGTAAGAGTCCGTACGTGCGGTAGCGGTCGACATCGATTCTCCTCTCGTCGGCAACAAATGACGCACCCGGTGTGGCAGGGCCACACCGGGTGTCTCTGGTGTCGGCGGCACGGTGCCGCCGGGTCTGTTCACTGCGAACGCTCTCCCTCGCGGCCGAATCGTGGAGGCGGCCGCGGGAGAGAGCGTTCGCGGTGTGGTTGTGCCCGGTGTCGGTCGGGTCAGGCCTCCTCGACGATCAGCGGATACACGCCGTTCTCGTCGTGCACCTCCCGGCCGGTCACCGGCGGGTTGAACACGCACACACAGCGGATCTCGGTGCGCGGGCGCACCCGGTGCTTGTCGTGGTTGTTCAGCAGGTACAGCGAGCCCGGTGCCAGCTGGTGCACCTCACCGGTAGCCAGATCCTCGATCTCCCCCTCACCGTGGGTGATGAAGACGGCCTCGATGTGGTTGGCGTACCAGAAGTAGTTGTCGGTACCGGCGTACAGGGTCGTCTCGTGCACGGAGAAGCCCACACCCTCCCGAGCGAGGATGATGCGCTTGCTGCGCCAGTTCTCCGTCTTGATGTCATCCTCGGTGTCGGTGACGTCGTCAAGGGTGCGAACGAGCATGAACGGGAGTCCTTTCAGCTGTGACGGTTGTCGATACTGCTCAGGCTACGGCGTCCGCCGTGGCCTGACGCAGGATGTCCAGACCGCGAGCCAGCTCCTCGTTCGTCAACGTCAGCGGCGGCAGCAGCTTGATCACCTCGTCGCGCGGACCCGAGGTCTCCACCAGCAGGCCGGCCTCGAAAGCGTTCCGGCAGGTGGCGGCCGCGTGCTCCGGGTTGGAGAACTCCAGGCCACGCGCCAGGCCGCGGCCCTTGGCGGACAGGCCGTGCTCCGGGTGGTCGGCCACGATCGTGTTCAGCGCGGACTCCGCGAACGCACCCTTGGCGATGGTGGACCGCTCCAGGTCGTCATCAGCCCAGTAGGTGCGGATCGCCTCGGCGCCGGTGACGAACGCCGGGGCGAAGCCGCGGAAGGTGCCGTTGTGCTCACCGGGCTCCCACACGTCCAGCTCGGGGCGCAGCAGCGTCAGCGCGAGCGGCAGGCCGTACCCGCTGATCGACTTGGACAGGCAGATGATGTCCGGGACGATCCCGGCCTCCTCGAAGCTGAAGAAGCCGCCGGTGCGGCCGCAGCCCATCTGGATGTCGTCGACGATCAGAAGGATGCCCTGGTCCTTGCACAGGGCGGACAGCTGGCGCAGCCACTCCCGCCGGGCGGTGTTCACGCCGCCCTCGCCCTGTACAGTCTCCACGATCACGGCGGCCGGGGTGTTCAGCCCGGAGCCGGAGTCGGTGAGCAGCCGCTCGAAGTACATGAAGTCCGCCACGTCGCCGTCGAAGTAGTCGTCGTACGGCATCGGCGTGGAGTGCACCAGCGGGATCCCGGCGCCCTCGCGCTTCATCGAGTTCCCGGTCACCGACAGGGCGCCCAGGGTCATCCCGTGGAAGGCGTTGGTGAAGGTGACCACCGACTCCCGGCCGGTCACCTTGCGTGCCAGCTTGAGTGCGGCCTCGACGGCGTTCGCACCACCGGGCCCGGGGAACATCACCGTGTGGTCCAGGCCGCGGGGGCGCAGGATCTGGTCGGTGAAGGTGGACAGGAAGTCCGCTCGGGCGGTGGTGAGCATGTCCAGGGAGTGCACCACGTTGTCCCCGGCGAGGTACTTGATCAGTACCTCCTTCAGGTGGCGGTTGTTGTGCCCGTAGTTCATCACGCCGGCGCCTGCGAAGAAGTCCAGGTACGCGTCGCCGTCCTCGTTGTACATGAAGCTGCCCTGCGCCTTGGTGAAGGTCGTCGGCCAGGTACGGGAGTAGCTGCGCACACCAGACTCAAGAGCGGTGGCATCGATACTGGTGAGGGTCATGAGAAGTCGCTTTCCTTCGTGAGGGTGCGGATAGGTCGGATGGCGCGGCGGACCACGCGCAGCGCGCCGGAGCCGGGTTGGCCGGCGCAGCCTGTGGCTGTCAGGTTCGTGGAATCAGCTCCTCGAGAGCGGACTGATCAGGAGGCGGGGCTCCGCCTCGTGCCCATCGGGGAAGTCTTCGGCCCGCACACCGGTGCTCCAGCTCAGCTCACCGCCGTGCCGGCGGGCGAAGGAGTCGAACAGGCGCCGGGAGGCGGTGTTGGACTCGGTCACGGTCGCCTCCATCGCCTCCACCTCGGGCAGGCGATCGACCAGGTCGTCGAGCATCCGGGCGGCCACTCGCCGGCCGCGTTGGTCGCCGCGAACGGCGACCTGCCAGACGAACACGTGCGTCGGACGCTCGGGGGGCCGGTAGCCGAGGACGAAGCCGACCACCTCACCGCCGCTCACGGCCACCCGGCAGGTGGCAGCGAAGTCCTCGGCAAGGATCAGGTAGGCGTAGGAGGTGTTCAGGTCGAGCTCGCCACCATCGCGGGCCAGGCGCCACATCGCGGCGCCGTCGCCAGCCTCTGGCGGGCGGATCTGCAGCTGGTCGGCGGCTGCGGAGTCGGCGGGCGGGGTTGCGGGGGGCGTCTTGGGGAGAGAGGGTGCAGAAGTACCAGGAGACGTATCGGACTCAGTTGGTATCGGCATACGGCTTCCCACGGTAGGCAGTCATTGACGAGATTGAAACCGGCCTTTGACCGGAATCGGGCGAATCCGGCTGGCGGCGGCCGCGGAGATACTCGCTCGCTGCTGCGGGAAACCTCGGGGCATCGGATGGCCGAAAAATCCCCCTGAGATTGAGTCCATATAGTGAGACGATCCGGCAGGTCGAGGCCTTGTCCCTCGATATCGAGATGTCGGTCACACTCGGCGGCTACGCTGGTGTGGTGGATCTCGAGGGCGCGGCCGAGGGGGAGCCGGTCCTGGCGGTCCAGGTCCGCTCACCTACGGAGGAGCGCAACCCGCGCAGTACCCGCATCGACATGCTGGACGCCGCCGGTGTGGTGGCCACGATCCTCGCCGAGGATGCCGGCGTGGCCGCCGCAGTGGCCGCGCGGTCGGCGGAGATCACCGACCTGGTGGAGCTCGGGGTGGCCGCGCTGCGAGGCGGCGGCCGGGTGCTCTACGTCGGCGCCGGGACCTCGGGCCGGCTCGCCGTGCTCGATGCCGCCGAGCTGCTGCCCACCTACCAGGTGGGCGAGGACCAGGTCCGGGCGCACATCGCCGGCGGAGCGCCGGCGATGCTGCATCCGGTGGAGGGTGCCGAGGACGACGAGACGCAGGGCCGGGCAGTGGTGGCGGACGTCACCGCACGGGACCTGGTGATCGGCCTGGCTGCCAGCGGCCGCACCCCGTACGTGGCCGGGGCCCTGCAGCATGCGCGGTCCGTGGGGGCCCGGATCGGGCTGATCGCCTGTAACCCCGCAGCCCCGCTGGCCGAGCTGGCAGACGTGGCGGTGCTGGTGGACACCGGACCGGAGGTGGTCACCGGCAGCACTCGGATGAAGGCGGGTACCGCGCAGAAGATGGTGCTGAACACGTTCTCCACGGCGGTGATGATCCGGTGCGGGAAGACCTACTCGAACCTGATGGTCGACGTGCTGCCGACGAACGAGAAGCTCCGCGGCCGAGTGCTGCGGATGCTCACCCAGGCCACCGGCGCAGGCCTGGACCGGTGCCGGGAGGTACTCGATACCGCCGGGAGCCCCCGGACCGCGCTGGTCTGCCTGCTCGCTGACGCCCCACCGGAGGTCGCGGCCGAGGCGCTGGCCACACACCCGCCCGATGACCAACGCAGCGGCGATCCCTCTGGGGTGCGCTCCGCCGTCGAACGTCTGCGGCGGCAACGCCGCTGAGGTGCCCCGTGCCGCAGTGCGCAGCCCGGTGTCCCGCCCGCGGGCATCCCCGGCGTGCTCAGCTGGGGATCCGCGGAATCCGGATCATGCCCTCCTGGGCGATCGTGGCCACCAGCTCACCGGAGCGGGCGTACACCTTGGCCACGCCCAAGCCGCGGCCGCCACTGGCGGACGGGGAGGACTGGGCGTAGAGCAGCCACTCGCCGGCATCGACGTCCCGGTGCCACCACATCGCGTGGTCCAGGCTGGCCACCGAGGCGTCCCGAGTCATCCAGGACAGCCCGTGCCGGCGCATGATCGGCTCCAGCATCACCTGGTCACAGGCATAGGCCAGGATCGCCCGCTGCTCCAGCTGACCGGCCGGTAGCGGCCCACGGGCCCGCATCCACAGGTGCTGGACGTCGGTCTGCTGCTCACCGGGGCCGGTGAACAGGGCGCCCTCGACGTGCCGGAGATCGAACGCGCCGTTGCGGTAGAAGAACTTCGCGATCGGGTGGTCCAAGGAGTTGAAGAACTCCACCGAGCTGCCCAGGTCCTCCGGATCCGGCACCTGCGGCATCGGCTCGGCGTGCTCCAGGCCCTGCTGCTCGGCCTGGAACGAGGTGATCATGGACAGGATCGGTTTGCCGGACTGGATGGCGTGCGTGCGGCGGGCGGAGAACGAGCGCCCGTCCCGGAGGCGTTCGACGGCGAAGGTGATCGGCTCCTCCAGGTCACCGGGGCGCAGGAAGTAGCCATGCACGGAGTGCGGGAGCCGGTCGGCGGTCATCGTGCGCCCGGCGGCGAGCAACGCCTGCGCGAGCACCTGGCCGCCGTAGACCCGGCCGTGGATCTGCGGCAGCGAGGTGCCCACGAACGTGTCCTCGCCGGTTTGCTCGAGCTCCAGGGCAGCCAGCACGGCGCGGAGCGGTTCGACCTCCACCTCGCCGCTCACGCGTCCTCCTCCAGAGTGTTCACCAGTGAGTGCGCTGCCCGCTCCAGGTAGTCCAGCAGTGTGGCCTCGTGCAGCGGGGCGAGCCCCGCCTCCTTCACCGCCACGGTCATGAACTCCAGCCACCGGTCCCGCGCGGCCGGAGTGACGCGGAACGGTACGTGCCGCATCCGCAGCCGCGGGTGGCCCCGGGTCTCGGAGTAGGTGGTCGGGCCACCCCAGTACTGCTCCAGGAACATCCGCAGTCGGTCCTCAGCCGGGCCCAGATCCTGCTCCGGGTACATCGGCCGGAGCAGGTCGTCAGTGGCCACCTGCTGGTAGAACCGGTGAACGATGAAGCGGAACGTGGGCGCTCCGCCGACGGCGGCGTAGAAGGAGTCCGGGCGCTCCCGCCGGGCGGGCGTCACGTTCAGGCCCGGCCGGCTGCCGGTACGGGGGCTGGGGTCTGGCAGGCTCACCTGCACAGCCTATGCGCTTGCGGGCCGCAGCACCCACGCCCCGGCGCGGACTCAGAGCGCCAGCTCGGCCAGTGCCGGCAGCGCCCCGCGGGCGGCCCGACGGGCATCCTCGGCACTGTCGGCCCCCAACGCCAGCCCCGCCGCGGTGCGGCACTGCGCGAACGTGGTCGCGGCCAGCAGCGCGCCGACGTCGCCGAGTGCCCGCGGGGTCATCGACAGACTGGACACCCCCATCCCCACCAGCACTGCTGCCAGGGCCGGATCGGCAGCGGCCTCCCCGCACACTCCGACCGGGCGGGACTGGGCCGCTCCGCCGTCGCAGGTGTGCTGCAGCAGGCGCAGCACCGCGGGGTCCCACGGGGTGGACAGCGGCGCCAGCGACCCCAGCAACCGGTCCACTGCGAGCGTGTACTGGGTGAGGTCGTTCGTACCCACCGAGGCGAATGCGGCGCGGGCGAGGATCGGCCCGGCGAGCAGTGCCGCACTGGGCACCTCCACCATCACCCCGGCGGTCTCCAACCCGTGTGCGGCGCAGGCGGCCACGAAGTCCTCGGCGTCGGCCACCCGGGCGATCATCGGTGCCATCACCCAGACGTCGCCGTCGTGGCCGTCCGCCGCGCGGGCGATCGCGGTCAGCTGGTGGTCGAGGACGTCCGGGTGCTGCCAGGAGGTGCGGATCCCGCGCACCCCCAGGGCGGGGTTCACCTCATCGGCTGCGGTGAGGAACGGCATCGGCTTGTCCGCCCCGGCGTCCAGGGTGCGGATCACCACGTGCCGGCCGGGGAAGGCAGCGAACACCGCGGCGTAGGCCTGCGCCTGTTCCTCGATGCTCGGCTCGGTGTCCCGGCCGAGGAAAGCGAACTCGGTACGGAACAGCCCGATCCCCTCGGCACCGCTGGCGGCTGCCGGCTCCGCGTCGGCCACCTCGCCGACGTTCGCCAGCAGCGCCACCCGGTGCCCGTCCTGGGTGCGGCCCGGCGGGTCAAAGCTGCGGGTGCGCACCCGCTCCCGCGCGGCCGCCACCTGGTCCTCGGTGGGGTCCAGCAGCACTTCGCCGGCACCGCCGTCGACCAGGACCAGCTCCTCGGCAGCGACCGCTTCGATCCCGTCGCCCACTCCGACCACAGCCGGGATGCCCAGGGCCCGGGCGAGGATCGCGGTGTGCGAGGTGGGCCCGCCCTCCTCGGTGACCAGGGCGCGGACCACCTCCGGGTCCAGCTGGGCGGTATCGGCCGGGGCCAGGTCCAGGGCGAGCAGGATGTACGGCTCCTCCCGCTGGGGCACCCCCGGGCTCGGGGCGCCGAGCAGCCGCGCGATGATCCGGTCCCGCACGTCGGCCACGTCCCGGGCGCGCTCGGCGAAGTAGCCGCCGAGGGACTCGAACTGGCTGGCGACCGCACCCGCGGCCTCCCAGACCGCTCGCTCCGGGGTGATCTGCTCCTCGCGGACCCGCCGTTGTGCGTCCTTGACCAGCGTGGGGTCGGTGGCGATCTGCGCGGTGGTCTGCAGCACGTCCCGGGCGGTGCCCTCGGTGTGCTCGGCGCGCTCGGTCAGATCCTGCCCGACGGCGGTCGCAGCGGTCAGGATCGCTGCCGTCGCCTCCTCGAGCGGGACGGTCACGCGCCGCCGCGCAGGTTCACCGGCCGCGGTCGCCATCCGTACCGTCCGGCCCGCGGCGCGGCCCGGGGAGACCCCGGCACCGCGGATGATCCGTACCTGCTGCTCGCCTGACATACCCGCCTCCCGTAGCTGCTGGGTCGGCCCTCATTGTGCTCCGGTGGTGGAAGTGCGGCCACGCAGTTGTAGAGTGGGATGCATCACAAGGAGTACTGGAGGAGTGGACGTGATCAAGGCCGAGGAGATCCTCGCGGCACTGGGTGGAGACACGAACGTGGTCGACCTGGAACCGTGCATCACGCGACTCCGGGTGGAGGTGACCGACCCAGCACTCGTGGACGAGGAGAGCCTGCGGGCCCACGGTGCGTACGGAGTGGTGCGCTCGGGACGGGTGGTGCAGGTGGTGGTCGGACCGGTGGCCGACGACCTGGCGGCCGATATCGACCAGCAGCGCAGCACGTCCTGAGCCTGCGGGGCAGCGGCTGCCCGGATCGCTGGTGCCCGCCCGGAGCCGACGCGGCAGAAGCCGGGGTAACTCTGGCAAGATCTAGGCATCGGGTACGAAGCGAGAGCCGCCGATCGATGGGGAGCACTGGGTACAGGCCGTGATGGAGGACAACACCGACGTCGGTAGCGACGGCCTGCGCGCCCTTGCCGCGGTGCACGGCGTAGCGACCGAGTTCTGGGACTACCACGGCAACTATCGGCACGTGCCGGCGCTGACCCTGCGCCGAGTGCTGGGCGCGATGGACGTGCTCGCCGAGACCGACCACCAGGTGCAGGCCGCGTTGGCCGCAGCCGAGGTGGCGCCCTGGCGGCGCTCCCTGCCACCGTGCGTGGTGGTCCGATCCGGTTCCCGGGCCCGGGTGCCCGTCCATGTCCCCGACGGTGCCCGGGTCGGGCTACGGGTGCTGCTGGAGGACGGCTCGGAGCGGGTGCTGCGGCAGTCCGATGCCTGGGTCCAGCCACGTGAGGTGGACGGCGCGCTGATCGGGCGGGCCACCTTCGACCTCCCACCGGACCTGCCGCTGGGTTGGCACGAGCTGGTCGCCGACGTGGCCGAGCGCAGTGCGGTGGCCCGCGCGCCACTGGCGATCACGCCGGCGCGGCTGCCGATGCCGGAGCTGCGCCCGGAGCAGGGCGAGCGCGCCTGGGGCTTGATGGCGCAGCTGTACTCGGTCCGCTCCGCCAGCTCCTGGGGGATCGGCGACCTGGCCGACCTGACCGAGCTGACCAACCTCTCCGGGGAGCTCGGGGCGGACTTCCTGCTGGTCAACCCGCTGCACGCGGCCGAACCGAGTGCGCCGATGACGCCCTCACCGTACCTGCCCACTACGCGCCGGTTCCTCAACCCGATCTACATCCGCCCGGAGGACATCCGCGAGGTCGCCTACCTACCGAACAGCCAGCGCACCCTGCTGGAATGGGCCCTGGATGCGCTCACGCCGATGAACACCGACTCCGGCCCCATCGACCGGGACCTGGTGTGGGCGGAGAAGAAGTCCGCCCTGGAGACCATCTTCGCCGGCGGGCGCAGCCGGGCACGCCAGGGTGCGCTGCGCCGGTTCCGCCGCGAGCAGGGCCGCGGCCTGGAGGACTTCGCGCTCTGGTGCGCGGTGGCCGAGCAGCACACCGACTCTCAGCCCTGGCCGCTGGACGACCCCGCTCCGGGCACTCTGGCCACGCTGCGCCGCGAGCTGGCGGAGCGGATCGACTTCCACTGCTGGCTGCAGTGGATCGCCGACGAACAGCTGGAACGGGCGCAGCGCACCGCGCTCGCGGCCGGGATGCGGATCGGGGTGATGCACGACCTGGCCGTCGGCGTGCACCCCGAAGGGGCGGACTCCTGGTCGCTGCGCGATGTGCTCGCCCGGGGCATCACCGTGGGTGCACCGCCGGACATGTACAACCAGCAGGGGCAGGACTGGTCCCAGCCACCGTGGCGCCCGGACGCCCTCGCTGAGGCCGGCTACCGGCCGCTGCGGGACATGGTGCGCACGATCCTCCGGCACGCGGGTGCGCTTCGGGTGGACCACATCATGGGGCTGTTCCGGCTCTGGTGGATCCCGGACGGGCTGCCGCCTGACCAGGGCACCTACGTGCGCTACGACCATGACGCGATGGTCGGGGTGCTGGCGCTGGAGGCGCACCGGGCCGGTGCGATGGTGATCGGTGAGGACCTGGGTACCGTCGAGCCCTGGGTGCGCGACTACCTGGCCGAGCGGGGGGTGCTCGGCACCTCCGTGCTCTGGTTCGAGCAGGCTGAGGACCGGCCCCGGCCGCCGGAGGACTACCGCAGGCTCGCACTGGCCACGGTCACCACGCACGACCTGCCGCCCACGGCCGGGTACCTCGCTGAGGAGCACGTGGACCTGCGCCGTCGGCTCGGTCTGCTGGTGGAGCCGGTCGCACAGGTACGGCTCGCGGCGCAGGTCGAGCGGGAACGGATGCTGCAGGCGCTCCGGGACCGGTTCCTGCTGCCCCCGGACCCCACTGAACGGCAGGTGGTGGAGGCGTTGCACCGGTTCGTGGTGCACAGCCCCTCGGTGCTGGTGGGCGTGGCGCTCACCGACGCCGTGGGGGAGCGGCGGACCCAGAACCAGCCCGGCACCGACACCGAGTACCCGAACTGGAAGATCCCGTTGGCCGACGGGGGCGAGAGCGTGGTGCTCGTGGAGGACCTGCCCGGCCACGCCCGGTTCTCCTCGCTGGTCACCGCGGTGCGCCGGGAGCTGGTGGACCGTGCCGCCACCCAGGACGATGCGGGCCGCCCGGAGGCACGGGGATGACCCTGCGGGTGCACGCGCCGGTGGCCGGTCGCGTCCTCGGGCTGGCCGAGGTTCCCGACGCGGTCTTCGCCCAAGGGCTGGTCGGCCCGGGGTGGGCGATCGAGCCCAGCGGCGAGGGTGCGGTCACCGCAGTGGCCCCGGTGGCCGGTCGAGTGGTTAAGGGCCATCCGCACGCGTTCGTGCTGCTCGCCTCGGAGGGTCGAGGTGTGCTGGTGCATCTGGGGATCGACACGGTCCAGCTCGGCGGAGACGGCTTCACCGTGCACGTGGCCGAAGGGAATCCTGTCGCGGTCGGGGACCCGATGATCACGTTCGAACCGGGAGCAGTGGCGGCCGGTGGGCGCAGCCCGGTGTGCCCGGTGATTGCTCTCGACGGCGCAGCCGAGCAGGTGCGTAGGCTCGCCCCCGCGCACGTCGCCTCGGGCGCCCCGCTCTTCGACTGGGGCTGAACCGGCTCCGCGATCGCTGATCCCGAGGTTAGTCCAGGGGGAGATTCAAGGAGTCGATGTCCACCGTCCTCCCGGTGGCCATCGACTCGTTGGCGGCGATTCCGATCGCCGCACTGCGCAGGCCGTCCCGCCAGCTTGCCCGGTGGTGCAGCGGATCCGGGCCGTCGCCGCGGAAGATGTCGTCGAGCAGCCGCGCGTCGCCGCCGCCGTGACCACCCTGGCCGACCGGGATCGGCACCTCGCGGGCACGCTCCCAGTGGCGTTGCAGCCGCAGCTGACTGCCTCGACTGCGGACCTCGGCGATGTGTTCCGTATGGTCGCTGTCGGCGGCGGCGCTGGGATCGACCTCGAGATCGTCCTTGGCCCGGTGCGGGCGTTCGACCACATCCAGCTCGATCCGGCCCTCGGTCCCGTTGATCGCCACCCGGTACCCCTCCCAGGGGGCATAGGCGTACAGGCTGTAGGTCATCGCCACGCCACCTCGGTAGCCGACCAGCACGTTCATCGTGTCCTCGATCGTGATGGCCTCCCCGAACACGTTCCGGTCCCGCTGGTAGCCGTCCACGTGCTCGGCGTCCAGGTACAGCTGACGCAGGCGGTCATCGGCGGCCAGGTCGATCCGGAACGGGTCGCCCGGGGCCAGGTCCCGGCTGGTGGCGCCCACCGGGTCCTGCCCGCGTGCCCGGGCGTTCTCCGCTCCGTAGAAGCGTCGGCTGCCGAGGGCGGAGACGGTCGCGGGAACGTCGTCCACCCACCAGTTGACGAGGTCGAAGTGGTGCGAGGCCTTGTGGATGATCAGACCGCCGGACTTGTCCTTCTCCGCGTGCCAGCGGCGGAAGTAGTCCGCGCCGTGCCCGGTGTCCAACAGCCATTCGAAGTGCACGGAGGTGGGTGTGCCGATCGCGCCGCCGGAGATCAGCTTCCGAACCAGGGTGTTCCGCGGGGAGTACCGGTAGTTGAACGCCATCGTCACGTGCGCGCTGGAACGGTCGGCGGCCGCCGCGATCGCTCGGGCACGATCGGCGTCGGTGGTCAGCGGCTTCTCCACGATCACATCGACGCCGTGCTCCAGGGCAGTGACCAGGTAGTCGCTGTGCCGGTAGTCCGGCGTGGTGACCACCACTGCGTCCGGCCGGACGCTGCTGAGCATCTCCTCGAACTCCTCGGCCGGCCAGGAGCTGGGCAGCGCCACGTCGGGGGCGTAGCTGCGGAACAGCCGGTCGTAGTAGTTCATCCGGACCGGGTTGGTGTCGCACCACGCCACCGGTGTGCCGACGTCGGCGTGGCTGTCCAGGAGCGCTTGGACGTACATCTCGGCGCGGTGGCCGGTGCCGACCACGGCGTGCCGGCGGCGGGTGGGTTCGGTCATCGGTTCCTCGCTTTGCAGGGTTGTGGTGTGGTGGACGGTCAGGGGACCGGGTCGAAGCCCTCGAGGCGCACGTCCCAGCCCTCCGGGAAGCCCGGGGCGGGGCGCTTCGGTCCGTGGTCCCAGCCAGCCGCCATCAGCGCCACCGCGGCGAGCAGGCCACCGTTACCGGGGAGGTACAGGGGCAGGGCGCCGTCCTGGCGGTTGTGTCCGTTCGGCAGGACCGTGTTCTTCTGCGTGTCGGTGAGCAGGAAGTCCACCGCCTGGTCGGGCAGGCCGAGACGGGCGGCGGTCATCGCGAGCACTGGGTAGTCCCAGCCCCAGGTGCTGGACCAGTCCCACCCGGTGACGACGTCCCGCAGTGTTCGGGCCATCACGTCGGCGTCGATCTTCTCCGTCTGCGGCAGCACCCCGAGCGCGCAGAGCATCGAGGGGTGGTCCTCGCGGATGGTCCACGGTTCACCGTCGATCGCCGGATATACCCCGTTGCGGGAGACCGGTGCGAGCATGCCCTCAGCTGTCTCCTGCCAGCGTCGGGGGACCGGCAAGCCCAGCCGGGTGTACCAGGAGCAGGCGGTACGCAACGCCCAGTGCCAGTAGATGAGCTCGTAGGTGGGGTTGCGCACGCGGGTGCGGATGCCGCCGTAGCTCTCCTGGGCGGGAATCAGCGGGGGTGGGAGCTCGTAGCCGCGGTCGGTGCGTTCGACGAAGGAGACCATGAAGTCGGCAGTGGCGGTGATCTCCTCGCGCAGCTCGGTCAGGAGGTCCCGATCACCGCCGGCACGCCAGAGGAGCTCGGCGAAGTAGATCAGGTGCGGTTGCTGCCAGATGAGGAACGGGGCGATCGAGCTCGGCGTCTCCTGACCGTCCGGACCGACCTGCTTAGGCCACCGGGCGCCCTCGTAACCTTGCACCCTGGCCATCTCCCTGGCCTGCGGGAGGATGCGGCGGTACCACGCCAGGCTCCTGCGCAGCAGCTCGGGGCGCCCCCACATCGGGAAGTGCGCGCTGTGCCACCAGTGCATCTCCAGGTGCGCCTTGCCGCGCCACGAGTTGCAGACCAGGCCGGTCTCCTGCGGGGGCATGGAGCCGGCGCAGTTCACCGCGGTCAGGTACTGGGACAGCACGATCCGGCGTTCGAGCTCGGCGGCTCGTGGATCGTCGACGGCACCCAGATCGATCGCGGCGCCGCTCTTCCAGAAACTCGCCCAGTAGGTGCTGCTGTGCTCGGCCACCTGAGCCACGGTGGGCAGGTCCGCCGGTGTGCTCTCGGTGAACTCCGCCACGAGCTCGAGCTCGGCGCCGGAAGTGCTGATCTGCACCTCGTGCTGGGCGCTCGCGTGCAACTGGCCGCTGGTCTCGATCACAGTGACATAGTGGGTCTCGTCCAGAGTGCGCTGGACCTGCCACCTGCCCGGTGCCTCCGCCTCGACCTCGGTCTGGTGCCGGTCCGGACTGTCCCAGTCGGCGCCGTTGTGCCAGTCCTCGCTGCCGTAGCTGAACGCGATGCCCGCGCTCAGGCCCACCTGCAGTGCTGTCGACCGGATCCGGAAGGCGACGATGTCCCGGTCCGGGTGGCAGCCGGTGGTCACCTCCACCTGGTGGCCACCGATCTCGAACCGGCTGTGGATCATGCCGCTGTAGAGGTCCAACCGCTGCTCACCCGCGGTGACGTCCTCGGGTCGCAGCACCTGTCCGTGCCAGCGCAACCCGATGCGGCCGAGATCGATGCGGTGCGGGTTGCCACGCAGCACCAGGTCCCGTTCATCGGTGCCGGACTCGGTACCGGAGGAGATCGATCCGGACATGTCCACGTACGGCACTTCTCCGCGCGGTGTCTGGTACGGCACCAGGGCGTCCCGCCACGTATAGGCCTTCGCGGAGGGCATGCTGTGCCAGCCCCAGGTGGACTGGGTGCCGAGCAGGGTCCCGTCAGGCCGGGTGGCGTCGCGGGGCGCGACCGGGTAGGCCTCGGGCAGGGACTGCAGCCCGGTGAGGTCCACAGTGCAGGCGAAGTCCCCGTTGCCCACGGTGAGCGGGGACCGAGCATCGATACTGTCGACGAGGACGTCGTGCCGGCTCACCAGGGCTCTGCGGTCGATGGTGGTCGGCACGGCCTATGCCTCGGGCAGGCTGTCGAAGTCGGGGACATCCACCAGGTAGAGGTTGCCGTACCCCCGGGAGTCGCTGGTGAACAGGATCTGGTCCCCGTCCGGGCTCACCGTCGGGTGCACGTGCACGGCCTGGGTGTGGAAGGAGCCCCGGTGCCGGTGGATCAGACGCGGACCGGAGAAGGCGTCCCCCTCACGTCGCCAGATCATCAGCTGCGGGTTCGTCTTGGTGCCATCACCCACGATGGTGTCCAGATCCCTGCTGTGGTAGTGCATCGAGCTCTCCACCAGTGGCGCCTCCCACTGATCGGTGCCGTCGTAGCGGACGGCGCCGTGGAACGGGTCACTCTGGTCCAGCCCGGACCAGCCGTGGTAGCCGATGTACTCCCCACCCCGGAGCCAGTATTCGTGCCCGACCCGCTCACCCTCCGCCGTCGGGCGGATCTTGGTGATGCTCCGGTCGGTCAGGTCGAGCAGCCAGATGCGGTGGTCGACCAGGTGCCAGGGGCCCTCGTGGCAGAAGGTGAGCAGGTGCGGATGGTTGGGCGAGGTGTTCACGTGCCCGATCCAGGACCGGTCCTCGTGCACGATCTCCTCGCTGCCGTCCGCGGTGGAGACCCGCAGGATCCGGGAGAGCGGGCGCGCCTGCCAGTACTCGCGGAAGCCGACGTACCCGTTGCCCATGTCCATCCGGAACCGGTGGGACAGATCCTCGCTGTAGCTGATCATCACGTGCGCACCGTCGGCGGTCACGTTCGTGGTGCCGCCTGCGCCGAACATCTCCGGCGTGCGGTGCAGGATCCGCTGTTCCAAGCTGCGCAGGTCCAGGGCGACGAGCTCGCGGCCGTGCCAGAAGTAGGCCTCGGCGCGGGTGGGGTTGATGCTGGTGGAGTGGAACAGGTTGGACTCGACCTCGCGGCCGTCCGGCAGGTCGGTGAGCTGGCGGAACTCCGTGGACTCCAGGTCCATCGAGTACAGGTTGGTGGCATTCCCGCGGTCGGAGGCGAACAGCAGGGACTTGCCGTCGTCGTACCATCCGGGGTTGGTGAAGTAGGTGTGGTGACTGTGCGCCTTGTGCTCGGTGAGCTGGGTGATCGGGACACCGGTGACGGTGTCGACGAATTCGCGTGCTTCGCTGGGATAAAGGTCGCCGGCGGCCATGGTGGTGCTCCTCTGCCCGGGTCTGTGGGGTGTGGGCGGTGGTGGGTGGATGGTGGTCGTGCTCACGGGGACGAGGGCGACCGGGACATCCCGGTCAGCTCCAGCTCCTCGGCAAAGTGGCAGGCGGTGCGGTGGTCTGCACCGAGGGTGCGCAGGTCGGGAACGTCGGTGGAGCAGGTCAGCTCGCGCACGTGCGGGCAACGGGTGTGGAACAGACACCCGGACGGCGGGTTGGCCGGATCGGGCAGGTCGTCCGACCGGGTGCGCTCCCGCTCCCGGTCCCGACGGCTGGGGTCGGGCACCGGCACCGAGTCCAGCAGGGTCTCGGTGTAGGGGTGCAGCGGGCGGTCGTACAGCTCGGCCGTGGTGGCCTGTTCGGCGATCTTGCCCAGGTACATCACGCTCACCCGGTCGCTGACGTGCTCGACGACGGACAGGTCGTGGGAGATGAACAGGTAGGTGAGGTCGAACTCGTTCTGGACCTCCTCGAGCAGGTTCAGGATCTGTGCGCGGATGGAGACGTCGAGTGCGGAGACCGGTTCGTCGGCGATGACCAGCCGCGGTTGAGTAATCAGTGCGCGGGCGATGTTCAGGCGTTGGCGCTCACCGCCGGAGAAGGCGTGCGGGTAGCGGCGCATGTACTCCGGCCGGATCCCGACGCGGCGGAGCATGGCCTCCACCCGGTCCCGGAGCTCGGAGCCCCGGGCGAGCTTGCTCACCTGTAGTGGTTCACCGACGATCTGCTCGACGGTCATCCGCGGGTTCAAGGACGAGAACGGGTCCTGGAAGATCGTCCGGATCTGCGTGCGCAGACTCTTCAGGCCCCGGTTGGTCAGCCCAGCGAGGTCGATGGTGGATCCCTCGCCGGTGTGGAAGATGATCTCGCCCGAGCTCGGCTCGAGCAGTCCCGCGATGCACCGGCCGAGCGTGGTCTTCCCGCAGCCGGACTCACCGACCAGGCCGAGGGTCTCGCCCTCGCGGATCACCAGGTCCACCCCGTCGACGGCGCGGACGGTACCGGTGCTGCGCCGGAACAGGCCACCACCGAGGGGATAGTGCTTGGTGAGGTTGCGCACCTCCAGCAGCGCGGGCGCGTCCTCGCGCTCGACCGCCGGTGCGGGCTCGCTCACCTCGGTGCGTGCGGTGGCTGCCGCACCGCGGGCGGGCAGCGGTCCGGGCGCCTGGGCACCGTCGTGACTGTACAGGTGGCAGGCAGTGTCATGGTCAGTACCGACGTTGCTGGAGGGCGGGACCTCCTGGTCACAGACCCCCGGCATCGCGAACTCGCACCGGGTCCGGAAGGCGCACCCGCTGGGCCGGTTCTGCGGGTTCGGGACCATCCCGGGCACTGTGGGCAGCGGCTGGCCCCGGCCCTTCGCCTGCCCGTCCGGGATCGACTGCAGCAGCGCTCGCGTGTAGGGATGCTTCGGGTCGCGGAAGAGCTCCTCGACCGGAGCCCGCTCGACCGCTTTACCGAGGTACATCACGGTGACTTCGTCGGCGATCTCGGCCACGACTCCCAGATCGTGGGTGATGAACAGGATTGCCATGCCGAACTCCGCCTGCAGCTCCCGCAGCAGGTCGAGGATCCGTGCCTGGGTGGTCACGTCCAGCGCGGTGGTCGGCTCGTCGGCGATCAGCAGGGCGGGGTTGCAGGAGAGGGCGATCGCGATCATCACTCGTTGGCACATCCCGCCGGAGAGCTGGAACGGGTAGGAGTTCAACCGGGCGTCCGCGTTCGGGATACCGACGCGTTCCAGCAGGGCGATGGCGCGGGACCGTGCCTGGGCCTCGGTGACGTCCTGATGGAGCCGGATCGCCTCCATCAGCTGTGCGCCGACCGTGTACAGCGGGGAGAGCGAGGCCATCGGTTCCTGGAAGACCATGCCGATACTGCCGCCACGGATCTGGCGCAGCTCCTCGCTCTCGCTGTCCAGCGCGGCCAGGTCGATCGCCTCCTGCCCGTCCGGGGACCACAGGATCTCACCGTCGACCACCCGCCCCGGGGACTCCACCACCTGCAGGATCGAGCGGGCAGTGGCGGACTTGCCGCAGCCGGACTCGCCGACCAGGCACATCGTGGTGCCCGGGCGCACCGTCAGGTCGACACCGTCGACCGCCTTGACCGCACCGTCGGCTGTGTCGAACTGCGTGTGCAGTCCACGGATCTGCAGCAGGGGTGCCTGCTCTGCGGTCCGGACGCCGGAACGCTCGCCGGCCGTCTCGGTGCTCGGGCTGCTGGCATTATTCATGGTGCAACTCCTCCACTCCCGGGGAGCCCGGTCAGTTGTTGTACGGGTCGGCGGCATCGCGGATGCCGTCGCCGAAGAAATTCATGGCGAGCACGGTGATCACCACGGGGATACCGGGGAGCAGGATCCACGGTGCGGTCGAGATGGCGCGGATGCTCTGCGCCTGTTCGAGCAGCACCCCCCAGCTCACCGTCGGCGCCTGGAGCCCTAGGCCGAGGAAGGACAGACCGGTCTCCGCGAGGATGATCCCGGGGATGGACAGGGACAGGTTCGCGATAATGTGGCTGGTGAACGAGGGCAGCATGTGCCGGAACATCACGCGCGCCTGACTGCCGCCATCGGCGATCGCTGCCAGGACGTACTCCTCGCCGCGGACGGCGAAGAACTTCCCGCGCACCTCCCGCGCCATGCCGACCCACCCGACCAGCGAGATCACCACGGTGAGCGCAAAGTACCGTTGCAGCGGTGACCAGGTCGGTGGAACCGCGGCGAACAACGCCATCCACAACGGGATCGTCGGGATGGACATGATCAGCTCCATCACGCGTTGGATCAGGTTGTCCAACCGGCCGCCGACGTATCCGGAGACCCCACCGATCAGCACCCCGAGGAACAGCGAGAACAGCACGCCCACCAGACCGATCGACATCGAGATGGTGGTCCCGTGGATGATCATGGAGAGCATGTCTCGGCCGCTGGCGTCTGCGCCGAGCAGGTACATCGGCCCGTTCTCGTAGTCCAGCGGGCCGATCAGGTGCCGGTCCCAGGGGATCAGCCCGAACAGCTCGTACTCCGAGCCCTGGACGAAGAACCCGACCGGGATCACCGCTTCCGGGTCCGGGGTGAACTCCAGCTCCAGGGTCTCCGGGTCCTGCTCCAGTTCCAGGCCGAGCACGTGCGGCTGGAACGAACCATCGTGAAACAGGTGGATCCGCTGCGGTGGCGCGTAGGTGTAGTCGGCGTCGTGTGCGTTCGAGGCATAGGGCGCGAGGAACGGTGCGAACAGGGCGATGAGGTAGATGGCGAGGGTGATCACGCCACCCACCCGCGCTACTTTGTGCCGCTTGAAGCCGCGCCAGACCAGGCGCCACTGGGAGGCGACGGCGATGTCGTCAGTATCGGTGCGTTCGACCTCGGGGTCCTCGGCCGTGACGCTCTGTGGGCCGCTGTCCGGGTGCGGCATCTGGGGATCGGTCATGGAGCGGATCCTTAGTATCGGAATCGGACACGCGGATCGAGCCACGCGAGGGCGAGATCGGAGATCAGGGTGCCGATCACCACCAGCACGGCACTGATCAGGAGCACGGACCCGGCGAGGTACATG
>DXBY01000075.1 GCA_019116305.1 Candidatus Ruania gallistercoris
CTGCTCGGCCCGCTGCCTGAGTGACCGGGCCGGCGGGTTAGCATACGCAGGACACCTCCCACGATCGAAGGAGCACGCTCTCCATGGCGGCAGGATCCGTTCTTCAGGCCCGTGACGTACGGGGTGGATACCCAGGGAACGAGGTCCTGCAGGGCATCGATCTGACGATCACCGCCGGAGATGCACCCGTCGGGATCGTCGGGCCGTCCGGGGCGGGCAAGACGACCTTGGCACGGTTGCTGCGTGGCGCACTCACCCCCACCGGCGGTCAAGTGACCTTCGACGGCCGCCCGGTGCACCGGATGCGCGGCAAGCCGGGAAAGGTGTTCCGGGCCGACGTACGGTTCATGTCCCAGGACTCGATGACGATCACCGATCCCCGGATGACCGTGGCGAGCTCGCTGCGCACCGCGCTGAAGGAGGCGCGCAAGGCGGGGCGCACGCACGCGACGACTACTGCTGAGCTACTGGACGCCGTCGCCCTGCCCGAGCACTTCGCCGACCGGGCGATGCTCACTCTCTCCGGCGGCGAGCGACAGCGTGTGGCACTGGCCACGGCGCTGGCCACTCGTCCGCAGATCCTCGTGCTGGACGAACCGTTCACTGCGGTCGATCCGGGCTCGCGCGGTCGGATGGCACGCCGGCTCGGCGACCTGTTCTCTCAGCTCGGTACCGCTGCAGTGGTGATCTCCCACGACCTGGAGCTGGTGGAGCGGATGTGCCCGAGCATCCATTTCCTCGCCGAAGGGCGATTCGTGGCGTCCGGCCCCCTCAGCGAGGTGCTGGCTGCCAGCGAACACGAGGCGATCCGCGAACTCGCCGAAGCGGCACCGCTGGCCGTGCAGCGCTTCCGCTGAAGCGTCGGCCCGGGCAGGCGTCGTCGCTGACGCGCCCTCTCTCGGCACTGGTGGAGCGGTACCGCCGAGGCCCCGACCGGCGAGGGCCGGCGACGACCGCCCGGGTCGCGAGATCGCGGACCCGGGGACCGTCGATGTCGATCAGCTGCGCTGGGGCGCAGGCGACCTCCCGGTACTGCGGGACACGACCCCGGCAACGACTGTGCTGAGGATCGTGGTGCCGACCAGGAGCACCAGGGCCCACATGCCGACGGTCTCGGTGGCCATCCCCTGCCACAGACTGACTGCCATCCAGATCGTCGCCGCGACCACCCCGGCAAGCAGGCCGCTGCTGAAGTTGCGCCCCATCACGTCTTTCCTTTCGTCTGGGCACCCCGTTTGGATGCTCTGTGTTGCAGAGTAATAACTCTGTGCCACAGAGTACACACTTGGGTGCGCGTGTTCGCGGTTTCGTAGACTCGTGTTCATGTCCCCGGACCCGGAGCAGGCCGAGCAGCTCATCCGTGAGCTCGGTTCACTCACCGACCGCACCCGCACGGCGGGGCGGTCGGTCACTACTGGGCTGCCGTTGATCGGGTGGAGTGTCGCATTCGGTCTGGGGTACCCAGCGTTGGCTCTACTCGACGGTGGCGTGCGGCTGCTGGTGGTGGGCCTGGCGTGGCTGGTCGGGATGGGGTGCAGCTGGCTGCCGATGCGGCACGCCGTCCGCACCGGTGCCGAGGGTCGTACCCGCTGGGGTTGGGTGGTGGTCCTGGTCGCCTCACCGTTCCTCGTGGCGGCTGCGCAGCCGTCCTCCTGGATATACATCGCGCTGTTCCTCGGCGCTTTGTGGGGTATGGCGATGTCGTTGTATGCCGTCGCGACGGCAGACGTGCCGTTCGCTGTCGTGAGCATGCTCGTGGTAGTGGTGGCAGCCGTGGCCGCGGTCCAGCCGTTGCTGCCCGAGCTCGTCTTCTTCGGCATCGGCTCCGCTCTTCCGCTGCTGAGTATCGGCGTGTACCGGACGATGAGCGGAGTGCGACGTGTCTGAACCTGCCATCCCATCCGGCGACATCTCTGCCGATCTGCTCGAACAGCTGCGCACGCCGTTCGATGCCACCCTTTCCGATCCGAACCGGCTGCGGATCCAAGCAACGCTGCATGGCCTGCCGCCCGACGGTGCGATCCGGTTCACCGCTCTGGCCAAAGCGCTCGGCCTCAGTGACGGAAATCTGTCCGCGCACCTGGCCGCCCTCTCCGAGGTGGGGTACGTCACCTCGGCGGCCACGTACACCGGAAAGCGACGTACCCGCTGGTACTCGGCCACCGCTGTGGGCCGTGAAGCTTTCGCCGACCATGTGCGGGCACTCCAGCTGATCGTCGACGCCTCGCAGCTGGGTGAGGGCCCGGAGCAGGGCCAGTAGGCTGGCTGGGTGAAGCGAGCCGAGAAGGTGGAGCGGATCGGGCAGATCCTGGATGAGCTGTACCCGGACCCGCCGATCGCCCTGGACCACAGCAACGTCTACACGCTGCTGGTGGCAGTGGCGCTGTCCGCGCAGACCACGGACAAGAAGGTCAACGAGATCACTCCGGCCCTGTTCGCCGAGGCGCGCACACCGGAGCAGATGTATGCACTCGGCAGCGAACGAATCCTGGAGCTGATCCGGCAGATCGGTCTGGCCCCCACCAAGGCCCGAAACGTATGGACGGCGGCGGGGCAGATCGTGGACGCCGGCGGTGAGGTTCTCCCGGACTGGGACTTCCTCGAGGGGCTGGCCGGTGTGGGGCACAAGACCGCCAGTGTGGTGATGGCCCAGGGCTTCGACATCCCGGCCTTCCCGGTGGACACCCACATCTTCCGCCTCGCCCGGCGCTGGGGCCTGTCGACCGGGACCACGGTGGAGAAGGTCGAAGCCGACCTGAAGCGGGCGTTCCCCCGACAGACCTGGAACCGCCGGCACCTGCAGATCATCTACTTCGGCCGGGAGTTCTGCCCGGCGCAGCGGCACGACCTGGCGGGCTGCCCGATCTGTTCCTTCGCAGCGACCAAGAAGCAGATCGAGGCCGAGGCCCGGGCACGGCGGGAGAAGCCGAAGGCCACGGCTGCCCCCACGGACGTGGTGCCGGCGGAGGCACACCGGCGCTGACCTGCGGTCACGCACCCGGGGCGCCGCGCCTTCCGGGGGCACCGATGGGCAGAATGGTGCACCGGCGTCCGGGCACATGGGTGGTAGTCCCGACGCGGCGGCGCCGCCGGCGCGCCTACTGTCGGGCACATGTCGGGCGTGTCGATACTCGCGGGTCTCGCCTCGACCCTCATCTTCGCAGCCAGCATGCTGCCGATGGTGGTCAAGGCGGTGCTGACCCGCGACCTGTCCTCCTACAGCCTGGGCAACCTCATCCTGGTCAACGGCGGCAACGCCCTCTACTCGCTCTACGTTTTCGCGCTACCGGTCGGGCCGATCTGGGTGCTGCACACCCTGCACGTGACCACCTCGGTGGTCATGCTGGTCTGGTACCTGCGCTACGCCGGGACTCCGACGACCCGGAGGGACCGCCACGATCGCAGCTCGTCGGGCTCACCGACACCGGCCTCGGCCACGCGCCAGCGGCGGCTGGTCAGGCTTCGTCGGCGGCGAGCTGGTCCATCGTGCGCAGGCGCAGCCCGTCGATCGTGCGGCCGCCGAACGTGGCGTGGTCAGCCTCGAGCACGGGGAAGAACAGCAGGTCACTGGAATCCACCTCGGGGCCAAGCAGCCGCACCCCGACCTTCTGCAGCCAGGCATCGAACTGCGGCAACGCCCTGGCCGGATCCTGCGGTATCCGCCCCGGCACCGCGCCCGGCGCCGGCAGCCCCAGATCGCGACACGCCAGCTGCAACAACGCACCCACCTCGCCGGGATCCAACCCGCGCGCGTCCACGGAAAGCATCACTGCGGACTCCACACCCGCATCCAGCAACGCCGCCACATCGGCCACATCGAGGCGCTCTCCCCCGACCGGGGTCAGCAACGCCGCCACATCAGCGAGCGTCGGCTCCCCGGAGACCGCGACCGACTCTCGCACCACCTCCGGCTCCACCACCTTCGGCGCCGCCGACTGCTGCCACGGACCCGGCAGCACGACCCCATCGTCCAACCGAGGAATCCCCACCTCCCGCGCAAAGTCAGCCAGATCCACCGGATACTCCGGCACCTCCCGCACCACGCCGTCATCCAGACCGAACACCACCGCCAGCACCACCGCCTCAAACGCCCACGCACCGGTGAAGAACTCGTTGACGAGCGCCAGGGACCGGACCGCCTCGCCGTGCGTGCGCCAGCCACGGACGAAGTCCTCGAACTGCACCTGACGCTGTTCCGGAGGCGAGTTGCCTACCGTCAACCAGGGGTCATAGCTGCCCGCCAGGACCTCACTCTCACTCACCGGTCGCTCGATGCCGTGGATCAGGGCCAGCGCATCCAGAATCCGACAGGGCACCGCAGCTACCGCCGGATGCATCAGCACCGCGTTCGCGATGTCGGCCCGGCCCAGACTGGTCGCCACGAACACCAGGTCGATCGACGCGAGGAGAAGTGGTCGATCCTCGGCCGCCCCAAGGAACTCGGGGTCACCGCCGGCAGCGTCCTGGCGCACACGCACAGAGGCAACGAAGTCTTCGGCCCACTCATCCAGCACGTCGGCCAGCTCGCTCACGGGCACCCCTGCCGTGTACCGCCGGCTCAGATATGCGCTGTCGTGGCGGCACAGGTCGCGCGCTTCCCGCGCGCGTGCCTGCTCCCGGACCCGCAGGCGCCCCTTGGTCACTTTGCGCTGGCGCAACTGAAGACTGTTCTCAAGTTCCTCGGGGTCAACTCGGGAATCGCGAAGCGTGGCCACCATGGGCTCTACCCTAAGTGAGCGGCCCACGCCTGCCCTCCGGCTACGCAGGTAGCACCGCCCGAGGGGCAATCGGACTGCCCACCACCGGCCGATGACACAATAGCGGTGTCCTGAGGGAGCCACTGTGCAGCACTTCGGCGTCGGCGACCGGTCGCGTGCCTGGCCAGCACCACAGTTCACCCTGACCAGCTTCGTCGGTCGGGAGGCGGAGGTCGACGGCGTTGCTCACCTTCTCCACGGGGCGCGCCTGGTCACCGTGGTCGGCCCTCCCGGAGCAGGGAAGACCCGCCTGGCGGTCGAAGTGGCGCGCCACATCGCGCTGTCCGCCGACCGCGGCGTGGTTCCCGTCCCGTTGTCCACGGTCTCCGACTCCACCGATCTGGTCAGTGAGATCGCCATGGCACTGGACATACCGACCGACCAGGACACCACGCTCACAGCGGCTGTTCTCGAGGCACTCCGGGAGGCCGACGTCCAACTCGTGCTGGACAACTGCGAACACGTCCGCGAGCAGGCAGCGGCGCTGGTCGGGCGGATCATCACCAGCTGTCCGCAGGTGCGCGTGCTGGCTACCAGCCGGGTGCCGCTGGCGGTGCCGGGGGAACAACTCCACCGCGTCGGTCCGCTCGACCCATCGGCGGCGGCCCAGCTCTTCATCGACCGCGCGAGGCTGGTGACCTCCCTCGTCCTCGAGAGGGGAACACGTTCCGCGGTGGACCAGATCTGTGCGCGCCTCGACGGCCTCCCCTTGGCGATCGAGCTGGCGGCCCGCCAAGCACGAACACTCTCCCTCCCGGACCTGCTGGTCCGGTTGGACACTGAGCTCGCCCAGGCGGAGATTCTGGCGCCCACGGCGCCCGAGCACCGCACCCTGACGGCGACCCTCGACTGGAGCTGTCGGCGCCTGGCCCCCGCCCAGGCCGAGCTGCTGGAGAACCTGTCGGTGCTCCTCGGCGACTTCGACCTGCCGGCCACGTCCGCCGTCGCCGGTCACCGGTCGGACCTCGTGGCCGATCTGTCGACCCTGGTGGACCACTCGCTGCTGCTCGCCGAGCCGGCGGCCGGCGGTGAGCTTCACTACCGGCTCCTGGAGCCGATCCGGCAGTATGCTGCCGCCCGCCTGGAAGCCACAGCGCGTGCGGAACGCGTCCGTGCCGCACACGCCCGGTACTTCCTGGAGGCGGCCCGATCCGCCTCCAGCGGGTTGATGGGGGTGGCGGGACACCGACAGTACGCCCAGCTGCGGGCGATCGAGGGCAATGTGCTCGCTGCCGTGGCCTGGGCTCGCCCCCGGTACAGCGACCTGGCCCTGCAGCTGGTGACGTGCCTGGCCGGGTACTGGGAGCACCGCGGCCATATCAACGCCGCCCGGGACCGCATCGAGCCCTTGCTGGGGGCTGCTGAACTGTCGCCACGCACTCAGGCGGAAGCCTGGTTGGCGCTCAGCCAGCTGGGCTACCGGCAGGGCCGCTACCGCGAGGCGATCGCTCAGGCGGCCGACGCCGTCGAGGTGATGCGCACTCTCGATGACCACCACGGGCGCGGCCGTGGTCTACGCGCCCTCGCCCAGGTAGCGGCGGCAGCCGGAGACTCTCGCCGGGCGATCTCCTGCTGCTGGGAGAGCATCGCCATCTTCGCCGAGCTCGGTGACCGCCAGGCTGAGGCGTGGTCGTACACGGTCCTCGCTTATGCCCACTTCACCGTTGACGAGATCGACGAAGGGGCTGAGGCGGATCTGGCTGCGCTGCGCCTGTTGGCGTCGGCCGAGCCCGCCCCGGCGATCGCCCGCCGCACCCGGGTGGGACTGTCCTATGCGGCAGCACGGCGCGGTGACCTGGCCGCACACCGCAAGTACCTGGCGGGGGCGATCGCCGATCTGCAGCTGCTCGGCGCCGCAGACGGCGACTCCGAATGGCTCTGGTCCGGAGTGTCTCTCGCCCACAGCGAGGGACGGATGCCCGCCGTGCTGCGCCTGGCCGGTGCCGCCCGGGCGCTCGCCCGGCACGGTACCGCAGTTCCTCCCGTCGCCGATGCGATCGTCAGGACAGCAGTGGAGGATGCCGAACAGAAGGTGGGCGGGCCTGCGGCCGAGAAGCTGCTCGCTGCCGGCGCCCGGATGACGACCAAGGAGGCGGTCAGCGATGCCCTCGGCCTAGCAGAGGGTTCCAGACCTGCGCTGTCCGAGCGTGAGCGCGAGGTCGCCACGCTGACCGGGAAGGGGCTGACCAACGCCGAGATCGCCGAGCAGCTGGTCATCTCCCGACGGACCGTAGAGACCCATCAGGACCACATTCGCACCAAGCTCGGCGTGTCCAGCCGGCAGGGTGTCATCGCCTGGGTGATCCAGGGAGAATCCGTGTGATTACGGATGGTGGGCTGCGCCGTCGAACGCCCACGCTGGGCAGATGACGGACACGCAGAGCTCCTACCTCTTCGATACCGGCTCGGAGCAGGGGGCGCACCACATGGACCACCTCGCGCACCTGTTCGACGCCCACACCACCAGCATGCTCGAGCCGATCGGTCTGCAGTCGGGCCAACGCTGCCTGGACGTCGGAGCCGGGGGCGGTTCGGTGGTGCGGTGGCTGGCCGAACAGGTGGGCACCGGCGGTGAGGTGATAGCCACCGATATCGACACCAGCAGGTTGAGCGACGGGCCAGGCGTCACCGTGGTCGACGCCGACATCAACGACGGCCTGGTCGGGGCACTGACCGGACCATATGACCTGATCCATGCCCGGCTGACGCTGCTGCACCTCCCCGATCGGGAGGCGATCCTCGGCATGCTCGCCGATGCGCTGGTGCCGGGCGGCTGGCTGGTGGTCGGCGACGTCACCTCGCGTCCGCTGCGAGTACTCTCCGACCACCCCATGCGGGACGTCGCGGTCTGGGAGCGGATCCAATACCTCTCCCACGAGGTGGTCGGCCCGGCTGCCGGAATGGACCTGACCTGGGGGTACCGCATCGGCGACCAGATGATGGCTGCCGGGCTGACACACCGATACGGAACGGAGACCTCGGAGACGGCCACGGGCGGTAGCCACGGCCTGCTGGTCCACGCGGCGCTGAACAGCCAAGCCCACGATGCCCTCCTCGCCGCCGGTGCCGAGGAGTGGGAGATGCGCCGCTACCAGGAGCTGTGCCACGACCCGACGTTCCGCATCTGGAACTACCAGCTCGTCTACGTGCGCGGGCAGAAGCGCAGCTGATCACAAGCGGGAAGCGCCGCCGAGGGGGCCCGGCGGCGCTTCCTTGGGGGCACAGCGCCCGCGGACCCATCGTGTGTGTGCTGAGGACGAGCCGGGGCCGCGAACAGGTCCACGCGGGGGACGTCGCACGGGTGTATGCCGAGGGGCCGGCGCAGCAGTACGGACTCTGGCCGGCCAAGGGACGCATCGGTATCGGCGCCGATGCCGATCGACTTGGCATCGCCCGGCGGTAACCTCACACCGGGCAACGGTGGGTATCTCCCCATCCGAACAAGCACCGCTGCCATGGCCGTAGTCTGCCAACGTAGATCGTGAACGAGACAACACCACAGGAGGAAGTCGTGACCTGGATGCGACGCGTCGCGGCGCTAGGAGTGGTGGTCGTGCTTGCGGCCACAGGTTGCTCTGCCGAGGAAAAGGACGACTCCCCCAGCGCCTCATCACAGGCCTGCGACATTCCGGAGGAAGCTGACCTCTCTACCGCCGATGGCTGGCTCAGCTATTTCGCCCAGCACCTCGACGACGTCTCGCTGGTCATCGAGGATGACACCGGCAACCGTGTCGAGCATCGCGGCGCAGAGGTTCGCCCGGCGGCTTCCTCGATCAAGGTCGTGCATCTGCTCGCCTACGCCCGCGCCGTCCATGACGGTGAGCTGGACCCCCAGGAAGAGGTGGGCGTCGAGGAGTGGGAGCGGTACTACTACCCGGCCGATGGGGGCGCACATGCCGCCGCACTGGAGCGGCTCGAGATCGCAGCCGTCGACCATGGCAACGGCATAGCCTTGGCTGAGGACCGCAGTGCACGCGTGACAGTCGAGGAACTGGTCACCGCCATGATCCGCGAGAGTGACAACGCTGCGGCCGACTATCTGCGCCACACGCTCGGCGACCAGGCAATCGTCGCTGCTGCCGATGATGCCGGCATGTCTCAGACAACAGTGACCTCTCTGCTCAGCACCGTACTGGGCGCCGGATACCCTGACCTCGCGGGCGAGGATCCGGACGACGTCGCGGAGCGCTATCTCAACGACGAGGCGTGGGCGACCGAGAGGCTCCAGACCGCCGAAGGCGGCTACGCCGCACAGGCCGAGTACCTCGCCGCGCACGGCCCGGAGCTCACGGCTGCCGACCTGGCAGAGGCTTACAGTCGGATCGCCGATGACTCACTCGGTGAAGTTGGGCAGATCGCTCAAGAGCACCTGGAGTGGCAGGGGGCGGCGCCGTCGGGCACCGTCATCGGTTTCAAGGCTGGAAGTCTCCCGGGGATGGTCACCGGCGGTTTCGAGATCCGTGAGGAGGACGGAACCACGGCAACCGCCGTGCTCCTCATCGCCAACATGGCGGAGCACGACTACAACGAGGCTGTCACGCACGGTGCATGGCAGCAGTTGATAGTCGGAGCCACGAGTGACGACACCCTTCGCGACCGGCTGGACTGCGTCATCGAACAGTGAATCCGTCGTCTCGCGAACACGCCGACATAGCCACGCGAACGACGGTGTGGGCACCGAAGCATTGGACGGTTCGGCGTTGCGCTCTGCCGGACTGCACTGCCCCAGCCGGGCGCTCCGCGATGCTCCAGCCGCCGAACGGAGCAAGGGCAAACAGACCTTTCTCAGGTAGGCGAAGGGATGCGTGGACATAGTCATACTTTTGAATTGCTCATAAAATGGGCTAGACTGTCAGTATGTCCTTCGAGCCCGCCGATCTGTTGCGTGACGCCGACCTCCGGGTCACGGCGCCGCGCCTGGCAGTGCTGGCCGAGGTCGAGGAGCACCCCCACTCGACGGCTGAGACGATCCTCGAAGCGGTCCGCGGACGGTTGGGGACCGTGACGATCCAGTCGGTCTACTACATCCTGAACGCGCTCACCGAGGCTCGCATCCTGCGTCGGATCGAGCCGGACGGTTCGCCCGGACGGTTCGAGCTCCTCCGCGATGACAACCACCACCACGTCGTGTGCCGAACCTGCGGCGACGTCACCGATGTCGCCTGCACTGTGGGCCACGCCCCGTGCCTGACCGCCAGCGATGACCACGGTTACGTCATCGACACCGCTGAGGTCATCTTCTGGGGCACCTGCCCCTCGTGCGCCACACCATCTGTCCAGACACAACCGACGTCCTGACACACGAAGGAGCCCATGTGACTACCGACAACACCCAACCCCTGACCACCGCCGCCGGCGCACCGGTCTGGGACAACGACAACGCCGTGACGGCCGGGCCCCGTGGGCCGATGCTGCTGCAGGACGTCTGGTTCCTGGAGAAGCTGGCACACTTCGACCGCGAGGTCATCCCCGAGCGCCGCATGCATGCCAAGGGGTCGGGCGCGTGGGGCACTTTCACGGTCACCCAGGACATCACTAAGTACTCCCGCGCGGCCGTCTTCTCCGAGGTCGGCAAGCAGACCGAGATGTTTGCTCGCTTCTCCACCGTTGCCGGTGAGCGCGGTGCGGCCGATGCCGAGCGCGACATCCGCGGCTTCGCCCTTCGATTCTTCACCGAAGAGGGCAACTGGGACATGGTCGGCAACAACACTCCGGTCTTCTTCCTCCGGGACGCCCACCACTTCCCGGACCTGAACCGCGCGGTGAAGCGCGACCCGCGCACCAACTTGCGCTCTGCGGAGAACAACTGGGACTTCTGGACCAACCTGCCCGAAGCCCTGCACCAGGTCACCTATGTCATGGGTGACCGCGGTATCCCGGCCAGCTACCGACACATGCACGGCTTCAGCTCGCACGCGTACTCGATGATCAACGCCGAGGGCGAGCGCGTCTACGTCATGATGCACTTCAAGACTCAGCAGGGCATCAAGAACCTGACCGACGCCGAAGCCGCAGCAGTCGTCGCCGAGGACCGCGAGTCGAGCCAGCGCGACCTGTACGAGGCCATCGAGCGCGGCGACTTCCCGAAGTGGACGATGTACATCCAGGTGATGACTCCGGAACAGGCCGACAACCACCGGGTGAACCCGTTCGATCTCACCAAGATCTGGTCGCAGCAGGAATTCCCGCTCATCGAGGTCGGTGAGTTCGAGCTCAACCGCAACCCGGAGAACTACTTCCAGGACGTCGAGCAGGTGGCCTTCACCCCGGCGAACGTCGTGCCCGGCATCGGCTTCTCGCCGGACAAGATGCTGCAGGGACGCCTATTCTCCTACGGTGACGCCGCGCGCTACCGCCTGGGTGTCAACCACCACCAGATCCCGGTGAACTACCCCCGCGGCGCCAAGGTGGTCAACACCTACCACCGCGATGGTCAGGGCCGGGTGGACGGCAACCAGGGCTCCACGCCGGGCTACACCCCCAACGCCTACGGCCGGTTCGAGGCCGACCCCTCCTACCGGGAGCCGGGCATTGCGGTCGGCGACTACGCGGACCGGTTCAACTTCCGTGAGGACGACGACAACTACTTCGAGCAGCCCGGCAACCTCTTCCGCCTCATGGGACCTCAGGAGCAGCAACGCCTGTTTGCCAACACGGCTCGCGCGATCCAGGGTGCCTCGCAGGCAACGGTCGAGCGGCACATCCACAACGCGACGCAGGCCGACCCGGCCTACGGTGCGGGTGTGCGGCGCGCGATCGAGGCTCTCGCGGCCGGGACGCTCGACGACACCGACCCCAACCCGGACAACGCACCCGCCGACGCCTGAGGGCAGGCGGCCTGAGCGCCGAGTAGCAGCGGAGCCCGGACGACCGTGGTCGTCCGGGCTCCGTCGTTTGTGGGGCCCGCTCGGCCCGCTCCGGGGAGCACGGTAGCTACTCGAGCAGGTTCCCTCGCCCGAACATCTCCGCAGCTGCCCGCGCGCTCGGGGTGCCGGCATCGAGGTCTGCTCCGGCCGCCCGCAGCACCGTCACGACCTCGTCCTCGCCCTTGAACAACGCGCCGGCGATCGGCGACTGGTCGCGGTTGTTGCACAGATTGACGTCGGCTCCTCGCTCGATGAGAGCACGTACCGTCTCCGGATGGCCACGATAGGCGGCCAGCATCAGTGCGGTGTTGCCGGCCTCGTCCTGGGCGTCGACCGGCAGTCCATGGTCGACGAACTCCAGCAGCTCAGCAGTGCGTCCGTCCCGCGCGAGGTCCATCGCCATCGCCACGATCTTGGCTGACTGCTCCTCGGACAACGATTCCATCGACTCATCGTACGTACCGCCTCACGCCTTGGCTCGCTCGGTGGCGGCATTCGCCTTCAGCCGCCGCCGGAGCAACTTCACGATCGGCGGAGCCACGATCACCAGCACGGTGAGGATGATCAGCACCAGAGTGATCGGGCGTTCGAAGATGTAGGCAAAGCTCCCGTGGCCGATCGCCGAGGTGCGGACAAGGTTCTCCTCGAACAGCGTCCCGAAGACCAGTCCAAGAACCAGTGGCGCGGGTGGATAGTCGCCACGGATCATCAGGTATCCCACGATCCCGAAGACGGCAGCGACGAGCACGTCGAACGGGTTGTTGCGCAGCGCGTAGGCACCGATCAGGCACGTGGCGATGACCGTGGGAAAGAGAAAGAGGTACGGGATTCTCAGTGCCGAGGCGAAGAATGGCACCAGGGGCACGTTCAGGACCAGCAGCGCCACGTTCCCGAGCAGGAACGAGGCGACGAGACCCCAGTACAGCTCCGGATTCTCGGGGATGAACGTGGGTCCCGGTTGGACTCCGTAGATCAGCAGCGCACCCAGCAGGATCGCTGTCGTCGCAGATCCGGGGATCCCTAGCGCCAACGTGGGAACGAACGCCCCGTTGACAGCGGCATTGTTGGCCGCTTCCGGTGCAGCCACCCCCCGGAGCGCCCCTTTCCCCAGCGGTGTCTTCCCACGCGCTGGGATCCGACGCTCAAGGTCGTAGGCGAAGTAGGCAGCGATCGTGGAGCCCGCCGCCGGCAACACGCCCACGATGAACCCGAGCACCGATCCGCGCAGCGTGGGACCCGTGACCTCGGCGAGTTCCTTCGGTCGCGGGAACATCTCCCGGATGCGTGCACGGATCGGTTTGCTCGGCCCGCGTCCGAGCTGGTTGAGCACCTCACCGATCGCGAACACACCGATGATCACCGGCACCAGGTTGATACCGTTCAGCAAGTCGACCTGACCGAACGTCAGTCGCGGTGTCCCGCTCTGCGGGTCGAAACCCACAGCGGAGATCAGCAGGCCGAACACGGCCATGCCATAGGCCTTGATGCGGTTGTCAGACGTCAGGGCCGCCACACTCACGAGGGCAAAGACGAGCAGCACCAGCATCTCTGGCGGTCCGAGCTTCAGGGCGACCTCCGCCAGCGCGGGTCCGAGGCCCACCAGGAGCGGAATCGTGATCACGCCGCCCACGAACGAAGCCACAGCCGAGGTGGTCAGTGCGAGTCCGGCTTTGCCTTGTCGAGCGAGGGCGTAGCCATCCAGGGTGGTCATCACCTGCGCGGCGTCACCGGGGGTGGACAACAGGATGGAAGTGATACTGCCGCCGTACTGCGTACCGTAATAGATCGCCGCCAGCAGGATCAGCCCGGGCAAGGGGTCCAGCCCTGCTGCGATCGGCATGAGGAGGGCCATCCCCGATGCCGCACCGAGGCCCGGCAGCATGCCGATCAGGGTTCCACCCACCACGCCGACGAGAAGGAGGAGCAGATTGTGCAGCGTCAGAGCGGACTCGAGTCCGGTCAGGAAGTTCTCAACCACGTGACTACACCCTCCCCGGCGGGATCGGGAGCGGAACCTTCAGTGCCATGACGAACACCAGGTACACGACGACGGTCAATGCGACGGAATAGATCGCCGCAATGTGGATCCGCTTCTTTCCCACCACAGTGAGCAGGAAGAGCGAGAGCAACGGGACGGTGATCAGCAGGCCGATCCGGGGAAGCAGGATCGCGGCGGCAAGGACAGCGACCCAGGCGATCACCGCCTGCAACGCGGTCGCCTCGGACTTGCCCTCCCCCTCCGTGGACACATCGCCGACGCTGCCGTCGTCACCGTCCGGTGCGGGCGCTGGACTTGCTGGCTGCGCCCGTCCAGCGATGAGTGCTGAGCCGATCTGCACCAGCCCCAGCAGGCCGATCAGAATCCCGCAGACCCCCGGGAAGGCAGCGGGCCCCACCGCACCGCTGTCGGCGAACCATGGCAGACCCCGTAGCCCGACGAGAGTGAGGATGCCGAGCGCGACGAAGACCACGCCGCCGGCTGGAACCCTTGCCTGTCGCATTGCGGCACCGGACATCAGCCCAGGTTCCCCAACACCGGGGTCACCGTGGAGCGAAACTCATCGAGATAGCCCTGGAACTCGTCCCCGGCGACGTCGAGCTCCTGAGTCATCGTCAGGTCCAGGCTCTCGTCGTAGGCCTCTGAGTCCCGGTAGTCCGCGAGCGCGTCGACCCAGTACTGCAGCTGCCCGTCGGTCAGCTCACCACCGGCGACCACTCCACGGAAGCCGCTGAAGGCGACGTCAACGCCTGCCTCGGTTGCCGTGGGGACGTCGGCGAACGTGTCGTTCTCGATGCGCTCGTCGGACAGAACCGCCAACGCCTCCACCCGGCCGTCGTCGATGAAGCCTTGTGCGTGCTCCAGAGCAGTGAGACCGAAGTCGAGGTCTCCCGATGCGACTCCGGCAGCAATCTCACCACCGTTCTGGTACACCACATGCTCGAACTCATGACCGATCGAGTCCTCGATGAGTTCCGCGGAGATCGCCTGGGGGCCGGTCGCGTTGGGAAATCCGACCGTCAGCGTGTCACTGGCGGCCTGATCGACCAGATCCGACAGATCTGAGAACGTGCCAGGCGGCGCGATGATCACGCTGGTGTACAGCGAAACCCCGCCGACCATCGCGAAGTCATCCTCAGCGTAGGGAACTTCAGTGGTCTCCGGCACGACGACGAAGCCGGGCTCGATGAAGGTGAGTTCGTGCGGGTTGCGGGCTTGCTGGGAGGCGTAGGTGTACCCCACGGTGCCAGACCCGCCGTCGCGGTTGACGACGACCACGTTGAGGTCTTCACGGACCGACTCGAGACCCTCCGCGAGGGCGCGGGCCGCCGCGTCAGTTCCGCCGCCGGCCGGGAACGCCACGGTGATCGTCACATCCTGGGTCGGCTCCCAGTCGGCCCCTCCGGCCGCTGAGCCATCGGTGCATCCGGCCATCACGAGCAGTGCGGCCGCACTGAAAGTTGCGCCGACCAAGGCCTTTTGACGGTGAGGTCGCATCATTGCTCCGTTCCAATAAGCGAACTTTGTTCCGGCAGTGAATCATATCATCATTGACTCGGTCAACGAGCGACTCACCGGTCGGCGCTAGGCGCGTACTGACCACCGCGGATGCGCCAGCACCGCCGGATTGGCGACCGCCTCAGGTATGCCTCCCCCGGCAACGGTGTAGATGCTGGCCAGTGCCTGGCGACGGTTACCGTCGACGATCTCGGGCCCCCAGGCGAGGGAGTGCGGTGCGAGGATCACGTTCTGCAACCCGATGAGTGGACTGTCGGCGGGAAGCGGCTCGGTGGCGAACACGTCCAGCCCCGCCGCGGCGATGACACCCTCTTCGAGCGCCTCGATGAGGGCTGGCTCGTCGACCACGCCACCGCGGGCGACGTTGACCAGCACGGCAGTCGACTTCATGGCAGCGAGTGCCTCGGCGCTGATCAACCCTCGGGTCTGCGCGGTCAGCGGGCACGTGAGCACAACAGCGTCAGCCGTCGCCAGCAGCTCATCGAACTCCACGCGGCGGACACCAAGTTCCGCGGCTGCCTCGGGTCGCGTGTGCGCGGCCGGTGATACCAGGTCGGCTCCGAACGGTGCCACCAGGCGGGCGAACTCTGCTCCGATCGTTCCCAGGCCGATGATGCCAATCGTCATATCGGCGACGGACAGCCCCATGACCTTGTTCCGATCTGCCCAACGGGCTTCTCGCACAATGCGGTCCCGAGCCGGGATCTGGTGCGCCAGGGCCAAGAGGAGTGCAAGCGCCGCAGACGCGACCGGGCGCCGTCCACCTTCCGGAGTGGTGGTGACCAGCACCCCGCGCTCAGTGCACGCGTCCAGGTCGATTCGGTCAAGTCCCGCACCCCACCGCGCGACGTGCAGCAGATCCGGCATGGCCTGGAGATATTCCTCGGTGACTCGCTGGCGCAGCACCAACAACGAATGCGCGCTCTGGGCACCTGGGGCGGCAGTCAGATCCTCAGATTCCAGCGCCTGCCAGGGCATCTGCCAGGCATCGAACTGCGCCAACCCGATGTCGTCATAGATCGTGCCGCCGTCGGGGAAGAACTCAGCGGCGATGCCGACCCGGTGGTTGTGGACAGGCGACAGCTCGGTGTTCATCAGGGGCTCCTTGATAGGTCAGATCAGGTCGGTGGGTGCATGGTCCGGCTCGGGCCGCGCGGGGAATCTGGCGGCGAGGCCGTCCGCGAGTCGCAGTCCGAGGCCGCCGCCGGACGGCAGCTCCAGCTGTCCGTTCTCGATGACATCGACAGCATTCGGCTGACTACGCCACGGAATCTCGAGTGAATCCAGCCGGTGACCCGCGGCGGCGTGAACGGTTGCCAGCGTCGCGACCGGCCCGCTCGGATTGTGCGGGGCCACGGCCGCGCCATAGCGCTCGGCGATCTCCAAGACTTCGCGGAACCCATCGACTCCGCCGCAGTACTTGATGTCAGGCATCACGACATCCACGCCGGAGGCGTCGAGGAATGCGGCGAACTCCCTGGGTCGGGTAAGGGTTTCACCGCCGGCCAGACGGGCCTCGGTGCGCGCACGGATGGCCGTCCATTCTGCCAGGGCACCCTCTCGCACCGGCGCCTCGATCCAGCCGACCTTGAGGCGACTGAGCTCGTGCACCACCTGGACGGCCGCCGACAGCTCGAACCGCCAGTGGAGGTCGACCCGGACTTCAACATCGCTCACCTCGAGCACGGCGGCGGTCCGGTTCAGCCCCTCGGTCACGAACCTCCGCGTCGTCGGGTCACTCATCGGCCGGCGCTCGACTCCGTCGAACGGGGCGATCTTCACGACCTGGAAGCCCTGAGCCTTGGCGCTGCGGGCGGCTGCGGCGAAGGAGGCCGGGCTACGATCCGGGCCGATCGCGCGATTGAGATTGGCATACAGGCGAGGTGCTCGCGCCTTGTGCCCGGCTCGCATGATCGCCAGTGGCACCCGGTTCTGCCGCGCGGTCAGGTCCCACAGGGCTTGGTTCAGCGCGCTGTGCGCCGCCGCCTCCACCATCGATCCGGGGACCGGCGCGCGTCGAGCCACCTCCCGGCGCGGATCACGGCCCACGAGCGCTGAACCCGCATCGAAGACGACGCTACTGACGGCGGTATTGTGACGCTCCAGCGTCCCCTCGCCGAGTCCCACGTTCCCTTCACGGTCTTCCACTTGAACGATGAGCCAATCGATCGCGGGGTCGACACCCACCACGACCGGGGTTACAGACCTGATGCGTCGCAACTCACGAATTGGTTCACATTCTTGAACGACGCTCATAGTTCTGAGACACTAGGTTTAGTCGTCCGTACACGTCAAGGGGAGCCGGTGACCAGCGCAGAGACCAGCAGAGGAGCGGTCAAGTCCGCCGACCGCGCCTTGGCGATCCTCGAACTCTTCACGTCCAACCCTCGACCACGCAGCTACTCGGACCTGCTGCGCGAGACCGGCCTACCGAAGAGCAGCCTGCACGGCCTGCTGCTGACCCTTGTGCATCGTGGCTGGCTGGCCGAGATCCACCCTGGCGGTCTGTATGCCCTGGATGTACAAGCCCTGACCGTCGGTGCGAGCTACATCCGCAGCCGGGGCCACGCCAGCATCGGACCGATCTTGGACGACCTGGCTGCGGAAGTCGAGGAGACGGTCAACCTCGCCGTGCTTGATGGCAGCGACGTCGTCTACATCGCGGTACGGCGGTCACCGCATGCTCTGACCATGCGCAGCGCGGTCGGCTTGCGCCTCCCTGCCTACGCCTCGGCGGTCGGCAAAGCGCTGCTCAGTCATCTCGACGACGATGCGGCCGCTGCGCTCCTGCCCGAACACTTCACGGTGTTGGCTCGGCGAACCAGAACCACGACGCAGGATGTGCTGCACGACCTCCGGGTGGTAAGAGCGACCGGTTATGCCACCGAGAGCGAAGAAGCCACCGACGGAATCGGCTGCATCGCCGTCGCGGTCCCCCGCGAGGGATTCGCACCGCTCGGGCTGAGCCTCGCCTACCCACTCGCGCGTCCCAAGCAGCGGTCCGAGCAAGACCTCCTCGCCGTCCTTCGGCACGCCGCAAACAGGCTGACCGCCGCTTTCACCATCGACCCCGAGATCGAGATCGAATGACCGTTACGAAATCCGCCGACGCCCTGGTCCGGATGGATGTCGTCACCCTGCCCTCCCAGATCGCACACAGCTGGCTGCAGCGGGAACAACTTGCCACGAGCATGTCCCGCTTCCGGCGGCATGCGAAGAGCCGCTCCTCCTGGCGAGGACAGCATGAGCGGGTCATCCTCCGCCTGCACACACGCGACGGCCGGGTCGGCATCGGCGCCACCCGGGGCAGCGCCGCCGCCACCGTGCTGACCGATCATCTGGCACACCTGCTGCAGGGGCGCAGCGCCGACGATCACGAGACCCTCTATGAGGAACTGGTCGGCTCTCAGCTGACGTACGGCCCTTCCGGTATCGGCGCTGCTGCGGTCAGCGCCATCGACCTGGCGCTGTGGGACCTGCGAGCGCAAGGTGCCGAGTGCTCATTGGCACGCCTGCTCAGCCCCGAGACCACGCCGGGTACCTCGTTACCGTGCTACACGACCATTCACCCCGAGGGTACCGACCCCGTCTCCGCATTCGGTGGCGTGAAGCTCGCCGCACGGTTCGGCCCCTACGACGGGCCGGAGGGCCTGGACCACCAGGTCGAGGACATTCGGCGGGTACAGGCTCGCGTCGACACCGGAACACTGGTGATGATCGATGCGGCCTGTGGCTGGGACCTGGATTTCACTCTCAGCCTGCTCGACCGCCTCGGCGACCAGACCGTGGACTGGCTCGAAGACCCGCTGCTCCCCTCCGAGCGGGACAGCTACGCGCATCTGGCCGAACGCCTCGACGGCAGTCCGACCGCCATCTGTCTGGGCAACTACGACTTCTCCGAACTCGACGGTCTGCGCACCATCACCGACGGGCACGTCGACGTCTACCAACCAGACGTGACCTGGGTCGGTGGCCTCACCGCTGCTCGACGGCTCTGGGAACGCGCCAGCAGCGCAGGAATGGCGGTTGCTCCCCACTACGGCGCCATGCACCCATGGACCGTCCACCTGATGGCAGCCATGGACGACACCGCCCTGGCCGAGTACATTCCCGGCGCTCTTGTCGACGGTGACCGTGGCGACTTCCCTGCACTACCACTTCCGGAAGCGGGTGCCCAACCGGTCCCTGCCGAGCAGGGTGCCTCGGCCCGCGTATCCGAGTCCTTCCTGTCCGAAGGAGTCGTGTCTCTGGCGCTCTGAGGGACAGCGCCCGATCGCGCAGGTCTCGCCGTCGACCGTGACACGGCAGCCGAGATCTGCTCACGGAATGGCGCCCAGTACCTCTCACGGCCCGAGCCAGCCCGCCACATCGAGTCCGGCCGCATGGTCGGGAACCAGCCTGCGCAGGTCGGACTCCAGGTCGCGCAGACGTGCCGGACCGATGGTCTGTGCCCATTCGGTGCGCAGGCGGTCGAACACGGCAGCCGACCGTCGGAGCGCATCCCACCCGTGCTCAGTGAGCTGGACCGTCTGCCGTCGGCGGTCCACCTGGTCCTGGACGCGCCGGACGTAGCCGAGCTCGGCCAGCCGCTCCACGGTCTTGGCCGCGGCCTGCTTGGAGACGCCGAGGCGCCGCCCGATGTCGCTCGTGCTCGCCCCCTGGGCGCCGACCGCCTGCATCGCGAAGCCGTACCCGGGACGCACCCCCGGGTGCCCCTGCCGGGCGAGCTCGGCGTGCAGGTCGTCGATCAGGCTGCGGAAACCGGCCAGCAACAGCAATGGCAGCTCGAACCCGGCCGTGCCCTTACCCTCATCCATCGGCTCATTTTAGACAAAGAGGTTGACCAACTAGACAACTCGGTTGTCTACTGTCGTTCACGACCGGAGGTGCGCTCACCTCACCCACCCACTCGAGGACCGCTATGACTGCCACCACGTTTCCTACCTACACCGCTGAGACCGCACCCGAATCCGCACGAAGCAGGGTGGAACGGGTCACCGCCCAGTTGGGCTTCACTCCGGCGGCAGTGGGCCGGATGGCCGGCTCACCTGAACTGCTGGCCACCTTCCTGCAGGCGAACGGCTACTTCGAACGGTGCTCGTTGACCGCCCTGCAACGCGAGGTCGTGATCATGACCGTGGCCCGCCGGCACGGCTGCCACCTGTGCCTGGCGATGCACACCGCGGCGCTGCACCGGCTCGGCGGGGACGAGGCCCTGATTGCGGCGCTGCGCGATGGCACCGCAGTGACTGACGTTCAGCTCGAAGCCCTGCGGACCTTCACGCTGACCGTCATGGACCGGCACGGCGCCGTCGAGGCGGAGGCCATCGATGCGCTGCTGGCCGCCGGATACGAGCGCCGGCACGCGTTGGATGTCGTGCTGGGGATCGGCGTCTACACGCTGTCTACCTACGCCAACCGACTCACCGAGGCGCCCGTGGATGAGGCTTTCCAGGCATTCGCCTGAGGTGACCGGCCCAGCCGGGCGGGTGGCGATCCATGCGCACCTGCCGCTGCCGGCGTCTCGTCCGGCTTCGCGACTACCCACCGCCACCTGAGGGAGCAGTAGCCTCGGACTCGGTACCTCCCGGGTCACGGATCCCTGCCAGTGCCGCGTTCAGGGCAGCTCCGATCAGGATGGCGGTGCAGATCAGGTAGATCCACAGCAGAAGCGCGATCGGCGCGGTGAGCGGACCATAGATGCTCGCGCTCGCGGTGCTCAGGCCAAGCACCTGACGCAGCGACCAGCTGCCAGCCACCCAGATCAGCAGTGCGATGGCTGCACCGGGTAGGGCGGAGCGGAGCCGGTACCCCCGCGGGATCGCGATGGAGTAGAGCACCGCGAGGAAGAGGGCCGACCCGCAGACCGTGATCGGCCAGTACAGCCGATTCAGCCACTCGAGCGGCTCCGGGAGCAGTCGCTCGACGACCTCGGGGCCGGCCAGGACCAGTGGGATCAGCACCATGGCAAGCAGGAGGAAACCCACGTAGAGACCGACCGAGAGGGCGAGGGTCAGGAGGGCGCTGCGATGGCCGGCGTGACCGTACATGATCGAGATGGTCGCGATGAACACACTCAGCGCCCGAGAACCGGACCACACCGCGATCAGGAAGCCCACCACCAGCACGTCGGCCCGCCCCTCGGCGAGCACGCTCTCCAGCGTGGGCCGGATCAAGGAGTCGACAACGGACGGGGTCAGCGCCTGGGAAGCAAGTTCCAGCGTCTGCGCCCGGAACTCCTCGATCACGCCCGGGTCGAACAGACCTGCGACGAACCCGATCGCTCCCGCGAGGGCGAACAGCAGCGGAGGAAGGGAGAGCAGGGTGAAGAACGATGCCTCCGCGGCCAGACTCAGGACTCGGTAGCGCACACACGCCCGGAACGTCTCCGCGACCGTCTGCGCGACCAGCTGGATCGGGCCGCGGGTCTGTCGGTCGTGCTGGTCGGCGCTCATGACAGCACGTTAAGCCCAGATCCACCAAGACTCCGGAAGGTGGCGTCCTGCTGCGGGTTCGCGCCCGCACCCAGGACGTGAAAACGGCTGAACCCCATCGAGTGGGTTCAGCCGTTCACGATGTCGCGAGACATCACAGGGTGGAGGTGGCGGGAATCGAACCCGCGTCCGACGGAGTGGAACCAGGACTTCTCCGGGTGCAGTCCGCTAGCAGAGTTTCTCGGCCCCAGCGATCACGCGGACAAGTCGCTGACGGGCTCAGTCACCTTAGGTGTTCACGCAGCCCAAGTGACCCGGACTACGTGCAGTGGCTCTCTGGATGACGCCAGGAACCGGGTCGAGAGCTAGCCCGGGCTGACGGACTTCTGCGCTCGCTCAGGCGGCGAGGGCGAAGTCGGTGCGCTTGGAATCGGCACCTATTGGTTTGCAAGGAGCGTTGACGAGATGACCTTGCATCCTCGACCCGCTTCTCCTGGAACGACGACCGTCGTCGAAACCGATCACCCCCCTGTTGAGTTGTCAACCGCCGGGCGGACCCGACCGTGTCATTCTATCGGGTCCAACCCCAGCGGGCTCACGATTATTTCCTCGCCCGACGGCGCAGCCTCCGGGCGAGGGTGCGTCACCACTTCTTCTTGTCCAGCAGGAGTGCCAGCCCGATGCCGAGCAGGAAGATGTCCTTGGCCATCGCCGTGCCCTGCTGGGTCGGGCGGACGCCGTCGGACTCGGTCATCCCCGGGGTACGCAGGTACGTCCACACCAGGGCGCTGGCGAACGCGGTCAGGCCCAGTCCCGCGAGCCTGCTGGGCACGATCGGGGTGAGCAGCGCGGCCCCGAGGGCCATCTCTCCGGCGGCCAGGTACTTGCCGAACTCCTCGGTGGAGAGCTGCTCGAGCTGCGGGATCGCGTTGACCGCCATCGCCTGCAGCCCCTGGGCGCTCTCCGCGTCCAGACCGAGCTTGCTGTAGCCGGAGTTCAGGATGAAGGCCCCCGAGACGAGCCGGAGGGGAAGTCGGTGCAGGGCGAAGGCCATCGT
>DXBY01000076.1 GCA_019116305.1 Candidatus Ruania gallistercoris
GTCATCACCGCGTACGCGGTGGTCAGGGACGCGATCCCGTCCGCCAGCCCGAACGGCGGCAACGTGGGCGGGCCGCCGGCCTCCCCGGTCATCGCCGCGAAGCCGCTCATCGCCTCCGCCAGGGTGCCGAACCCGGGCCGAGCCTTGTACGGGCCCTTCTGCCCGAAGCCGGTCACCCGGGCCAGCACCAGCTGCGGATTCGCCGCAGCCAACTGGTCATAGCCCAGGCCCCACCGTTCCAGCGTGCCCGGCCGGAAGTTCTCGATCACCACATCCGCCCGCTCGGCCAGACGCAGGAACGCCTGCACTCCGCCGGGCGTGTGCAGGTCCAACGTGACGGTCTGCTTGTTCCGCCCGAGGGTCTTCCACCACAGGTTCTCGCCATCCTTGGCCGGCCCGTGCCCCCGGGAGGGGTCCGGCCGGCGCGGGTGCTCCACCTTCACCACCCGGGCGCCCATATCGCCCAGATGCATCGCCGCCATCGGACCGGCGAACAGCGTGGAGGCGTCCACCACGAACAGATCGTCCAGCGGCGCACTCACAGCGTGTCCTCCTCCGCGAGATCCCAGCAGATGCGGAACCCGATCGAGGGTGAGGCGTCCACACCGAGCCCCGGGAGCAGGAACTTGAGTGCGAACTCGCTGCTCTGCACTCCCCCGTCCACGTACCAGTCCGAGCCCTCGCTGCGGTGCTCGGCGCCGCCCTTGAGCATCACGAACCGCGTCCGCCCGTCGGAGTGCTCCGACTCGGTCCAGTTCCACACCGCTGGGCTGCGGCGCTCAAACCCGTGCTGCCGAGCGGCGAGCTGCCATTCGTCCTCAGTGGGCAGCCGGCCCCCGGCCCAGGCAGCGAACTGCCGTGCCCGGGCGAAGGTCACCCCGGTCGCCGGTTCAGTCTCGGAGGCCGTCGACGGCGCAACCTGGCCGACGTTCGCCCCGTCACCATCGCCGGTCTCACCCAGGGCAGCGAGGAACCTCGCGTAGTCGGCCGCTGAGACCTCACGCGCACCGACGTGCACCCCGGCACCGATGGTCACCGCCCGCTCCAGAGTGCGCTGGTCGTGCAACCGCGGCGGCAGCGGCTTCCACTCCTCCACATACGGTGCGCCGTCGTACATCCCGGTCTCGCGCTGCCGGTGCCGCACAGTGAGCACCTGCTCCCCCGCCGGCAACTGGACCGCACCGGAGCGCAGCGCCCCGACGACATCGGGCCCGGCCTGCGGACCGGACCAGGCCGGCGGGCTCAGCCGCCGCGCCCGGCGGTGCGGGAACGTCGTATCAGTGACCGGCGGCTCCCCCGCGAGCACCTCGACCAGGTGCGTGACCTCCTCCGGGCAGGTGGCACCGTCGGCAATCTGCACCACGGCGGCCACACCCTCAGCCGGAACCGTGACGGCCACCTCACCCGGGCGAGCGACGCCGTCGCCCTCGTGCAGGGCGAGCCAAGAGCCCGCACCGGATGCACGATAGGTGACGTCCTCGCCGCTGATGTTCACCACCGTGAGCAGCGTGACGCCGTCGCGGGTGAACGCCGAGGCGAACACCGGTGGCTCACACACCGCCAACGGGGTCCACTCGCCTTCGGTGAGCCAGTCGGACATCGTCCGCTGCACCGGAAGCATCCGGCGCAGGGTCGCCGAGTCGCGCTCGTTCCAGCCGACCCACACGCCGAAGACCACCTCCCAGACCATCATCCCGACGCCGTTCAGCCAGGCGGAGCGCAGCTCGGCGCTGTGGTCCCGGTTCCAGCGGCGGATGTGGTGCTGCATGTGCCGGCGCTCGAACCAGCGGGCGCGCAGCACACCGGGGATCTCGGAGTCGGCGAACCACTGTGCCCAGGACAGGGCGTGATCGCCGATCCGCTCGGTGACGAGCTTGGACTCCCCCTCCAGGCCGATGCCCGGGCGGGCGGCCTCGAGAGCGGCGACGAACTCCGGATCGGCCTTCTTCATCGTGTCCAGGAACACTCCGTCGGCGTCCAGGCGACGCACCACAGCGGCGAGCTCCTCGGTGTCCGGACCGCCGCGGCGGGTGCCGGTGTCCCAGGGGTTGTAGTCCACGAACACCGCGACGCCGGCCTCGTGCAGCGCGGCGGCGGCCTCGGCCAGGCCGGGGACGTCGTAGAAGTCCCACTGGTTCCGCTCGTCGATGCCGATGATCGGGTAGGCGTGCCAGAGCACGATCCCGTCCAGGCCGCCGAACCTTTCCTGGGCGTCGGCCAGGAACCGCTGCGGGGTGAACTGCTGGGCGTCGAAGTCGAAGAACAACTCGTCCCAGAGCCAGACCTGCGCCACCGTGAAGCACCGGGAGGACCACTGCGCCTCGGAGCGGTCGTAGCGCGACGGCGAGCCGTAGCGTTGGTGCGCGCCGTGCCGCCAGGAGTGCAGCTGGGCCCGCCACTGGTCCAGGGTGGCCGCATCCGGCGGGTCGGTCAGGGTGCCGGGGGCGGCGAAGATCTTCGCCTCGTCGAAGGCCTCGGCCAGTTCACCGGTGGTCAGGTCCGCATCGAGCGGGACCTCGGTGGGCAGGTCGATCGGTCGGGGGACGAGCGGGTCGAATCCGCCACTCATACGGGGTTCACTCCT
>DXBY01000077.1 GCA_019116305.1 Candidatus Ruania gallistercoris
GCTTCGTCGGGGTTCTCCTTGATCATCGTGACCGCCTCGTTCTGCACCGCGGTCCAGACCTCCATGAACTCCGGGTTCTCCTCCACGAACGGTGTGGTCGCCACCGCGAGGTCGTAGGTCGGGGCCACGTCTGCGGTGTCCGCAGCGGAGAGGATGATCTCGCCACTGTCCAGCAGCTCCGGCAGCGTCGGTGCCCACACCCAGGCGGCGTCGATCTCCTCCCGCTCCCAGGCAGCGAGCATCGCATCCGGAGACAGGTTGGTCAGGCCGATGTCCTCCGGCGTCATGCCCTCCCGGTCGAGTGCGGCGAGCAGGGAGTAGTGCGCGGTGGAGGCGAACGGTACGGCCACCCGCATGCCCTCCAACTCCGGCAGGCTGGTCGCATCCACACTGTCCTGCACCACCAGCGACTCCGCCTCGCCGATCACGCCATGGATCCAGATCACCCGGAGGTCGTCACTGACCGGCGGGGAAAGCGACTTCGTGGTCGGGCTGGAGCCGGCGAGCCCGAGGTCCACCGAGTCCGAGCCGAACGCCTGCACCACGGCGCCACCGTCGCTGAACTGCTCCCAGGTGATGTCCGCGTTCGGCATGCAGCTCTCCAGCCAGCCGAGGTCGCGCACCACCAGGTCACCGTTCGGGATCGGCTGGTAGGCCAGCCGCACCGAGGTCGTGATGTCCTCGTTCACCTCGACCGGACACTCCGAGGCGGACTCGTCCTGCTCGCTGTCCGGGTTGCTGGTGCGGCCGGAGTCCACACAGGCGGAGAGGGTGAGGGCGGCGGCACCGGCGAGGGCAACGGCGCCGAGGAGGCGGGGGCGGGGCTTGGTCACAAGGGCTCCTTCGATCATGCTTTCCCGTACCACGGCACCGCGAGGTTGCCGAGGTACTTGATCAGGGCATCGAGCGCGACGGCCGCCAGGCCGATCACGAAAATGCAGGCGATGGTCAGCGCCGTCTGCAGCTGCTGACCGGAGGTGTAGGCGAGACCGCCGATACCGGGGAGACCGGCGTTCAGCTCGGCGGCGACCACACAGGTCCAGGCGAACCCGGTGGCGATCCGAATACCGGCGATCACCTCAGGGAGGGCGGACGGCAGGATCACCGAGGTGCCCACCTGCCGCCGGTTGGCGCCCATGGACAGCGCGGCATGGATGCTGTCCTGCTTCACCCCACGCACCCCGTTGATGGTGGCGATCACGATCGGCGGGAAGGCGGCGAGGAAGAGCAGCCAGTTCTTCGAGACGTCGCCGATCCCGAACCAGACGATCAGCAGGCCGATGTAGCCGAGCGGAGGCAGCGAGCGCAGGAAGTTCAGGTACGGCTCGAGTGCGGTGTTCAGCCAGCCGATAGTCGCCATCAGGAAGCCGGCCAGCGGTCCGAGGAGCACCGCGATTCCGACGCCGATACCCATCCGTTGCAGCGAGGCGATCAGGTGCTCCCACATGTAGTAGCTCTGCTCGCCGCAGATGGTGCGGGTGTCGCTGATCTCCCGGCAGGAGTTGGCCTGGATGAACGCATCCCAGACCGCCGGTGGGGACGGCAGGTAGAGCGGGTTCACCAGCTCCATCGCGGCGATCACCCACCAGACGGTGACGAAGACGACCAGCACGCTGAGCTTGAGCGCGAACCGGCGCAGCCGTCCAACCCGGAGATTACGCCGGTGGTCGGAGGCCACCTTGAGAGTTTGTCCCAGATGCTCGTCGTCGGGCGCCGTCTGGGTGGACTCGCCGGGGCTCTGGTTCGTGGTCACACTCTGTCCTGGTCGGTGGGCTCGGTGCCTGACGCTCCGTTGCAGGGCCGAACCAACACCGGTCGCCGGTCGCTACAACTGCAGGCACCGAGAATACACGCCTGCGCTGGCCAGCCGGCGGCAGCTGGGTCGGCCCGGTGTCGCTGCGGTGCGTCTATGCACCGGACTGACTCAGTTCTCCACAGCCTCGCCGGCGGCCGCGGGACCGGGTGCGCGCTCACCGCGACCGGCCGTGGAAGTCCGGGTGAACTTGGCGATTCTCCGTCGTCAGCGAACCAGTGCCACCTCGATTCAGGCTGAATCGGCACCCTCGGGTGGGTGACCGTGGTAATGGTTGGGGGCACTTGCACACCTGACCGATCCAAAGAGGGATTCGACATGGACTTCACCGAACGGCTCCATGCCATGGCATCGAAGGTTGCCAACCAGAGGGGCGCGATCCAGAACGAGGAGGCGACCAAGACAGCCTTCGTCATGCCGTTCATCTCGACGGTGCTGGGCTACGACGTCTTCGACCCGCTCGAAGTCGCTCCAGAGTTCACTGCGGACGTCGGCCTCAAGCGTGGGGAGAAGATTGACTACGCCGTGCTGCGCGAGGGCGAGGTCCAGCTGCTGGTCGAATGCAAACCGGCCGGCGCCTCCTTGCGTTTGGAGCACGCCTCGCAACTGTTCCGCTACTTTTCCGTGACGAACGCACGGATCGCCATCCTGACCAATGGGGAGCAGTACGAGTTCTACACCGATCTCGACGCCCCCAACCGGATGGACTCCAAGCCCTTCCTGGTACTGGATCTGAACGACGTCGATGAGTCCCTGGTCCCAGAGCTGCGGAAGCTGACGAAGGACAACTTCGACCTGGACTCGATCATCAGCGCGGCGGAAGAGCTGAAGTACGTCGGTGCCATCAAACGCGCCATCGCTGAGGAGTTCCGCAACCCGTCCACCGACTGGGTGAAGTACCTGACGGCGAGGGTGTACGAAGGCTCGTTCACCCAACGGGTGCGCGAGCAGTTCACGCGACTGGTGGCCAAGGCGGAGAAGCAGTTCCTCTCTGATCAGGTCAATGGTCGACTGAAGACGGCGCTCGGCGCGTCCTCCTACACAGCGAGCGACGACGTGGAGAAGGAACCCCCGAACAGCCAACAAGTCAGCGACGAAGATCTCGACCGGGATACCGGGATCGAGACCACGCTGGAGGAGCTCGAGGCTTATCACATCGTCAAGGCGATCGCTTGCAGCGAGGTGAAGCCGCACAGAATCGCACAACGTGATGCCAAGTCGTACTTCGCGATCCTCCTGGACGACAACAACCGCAAACCTGTTGCCCGCCTGCACTTCAACAGCAAGAGCAAGAAGTACCTCGGCCTCTTCGACAACCACAAGAACGAGACCCGGATGCCACTTGAATCGCTCGACGAGATCTACCAGCACGCCGCCACCATCCGCGAAACGGTGCGTGGATACCTGAACTGAATCCGCCTGACACCGCTCGCTACTCCAGCTCCACCACGCCGCTCGGCTCCACCTGGACCAGCACGGCGTCTCCTGCCTGCGGTGGCACGGCACCGTCCACGACGGCGGTCTGCTCACCCCACCCGGGCACGCTCACCCGGGCAGTCGCCCGGCCCCGGGCGAAGCCGAGGGAGACGACAGTGGCCTGGAGCAGGTGCGGGTCCTGCCCGGACAGAGCCACCTCCTCCGGGTGCCCCGCCTGCCCCGGGTGAGCGCCGCCGTCGCCGGCCGGAGCGAGCACCCGCAGCGCGTGCGGACTGATCGCCAC